>CALAZQ010000314.1 GCA_937926325.1 uncultured Planctomycetaceae bacterium
ATGCTTCCCTGGCTTGCCCTTGCCGTTGCCATCGTGGCCGAGGTGGTCGGCACCAGCTTTCTGAAGGCTTCGCAGGGCTTCACCAAGCCACTGCCAGTGCTGGCGGTGGTGGTCGGCTATGGCCTTTCGTTCTATTTCCTGTCGCTGACGCTCGAGACGATTCCCGTTGGAATCGCCTATGCCGTCTGGTCAGGGGTGGGGCTGGTCCTCATCGCCACGGTCGGCTGGCTGGCCTACGGCCAGAGCCTCGACCTGCCGGCGGTCATCGGCATGGGGCTGATTCTGACCGGGGTCGTGGTGCTCAATCTCTTCTCGAAGGTGGCCAGCCACTGACTCGTGCTCACCCGCCGGCCGCGACCCCTTCGAGCTGGCCATGCAGTTCGACCAGCCTCCGGTAGCGGCTGAAGACTTGTTCGAGTGCGGCGACTGGTGCCGGCTGCGGCGTGAACCGGGTCGGGCTTTCAGTCTGTTGGCTGGCCAGAAAGCTGGCCCAGTCGGTGGTGCGGCCGGCGAGGGTCTCGCCGCGAAACTTGGCCAGCAAGGCCGAGCCCCAGGCGGTGCCCTCCTCGCCACCGGCCAGGATTGTCACCGGCGTGTTGAAGGCATCGGCAATCAGTTGCCCCAACTGCGGTGTCTTGACGAGGCCACCGGAGAGGATGATTTCCGTTCGCGGATAGCCCTGCCGGTCGAGTTCTTCACTGCCCAGCCTGAGGTTGAAGATCGTCGCCAGCAGCATCGCCTTGACGGCATTGCCGGGCGTGCCGGCAGTGGCATTGAGGCCGAGCACCAGTGCTGTGCCCCCTCGTGAAACACCCAGCCCCGGCTCGTCATCCATGAAGGGCAGGGCCAGCAGGCCGCCACAGTCGTCGGCGGCTGTGAGCACCTGCGGCATGATGGCGGCAAAGTCACCCCCAAACATCCCCACCACCATGTTCATGGCGGTGGTGCCGTTTCGCAGCCAGACCATGTTGATCGGCCGGCCGTCGGGGGCACAGAAGTGGTCGATCGCCCGGGAAATTCCCTGGAAGGCCCGGTCACCCACCGAGTTGGCCACGACGCTGGTGCCAAAGCTCATCGAGACCTGGCCCGGGGCGGCGATCAGTGAGCCGGCGAGGGCCGCAGGCTGGTCACCCTCAGCCGGGGCGACCGGCACACCCTGAGGCAGGCCGAGCAGTTCAGCACCGCGGGCATTGAGCGAGCCGGCGTCTTCCCCTGCTCGGCGAACTGCTGGCAGCAGTTCCACCAGCCGGGGCAGGGCTTTGCCCGGCAGACTGGCGGCGGCCGCCTTGTTGGCGAGGTCGTCGAACGCGTTGAGCATCGACCGGTCATAGTCGAGTGTCGCCTGGTCGATCGGAAACATGCCGGCGGCGTCACCGATGCCGAGGGCCCAGTCACCGGTGAGCCGCTGGGCGATCCAGCCGGCTGGTGTCGTCAGGTGGGCGGTGCGGGCGGCCTGCTCTGGCCGGTTGCGAATGGTCCAGAGCCAGCGAACGGCGGTCATCCGCTTGGGGCACTTGGCCCCCAGCTGCTCGGTCAGCTCATGCCCCTCGGTCTCGTTACGGCCATCGCACCAGAGCCGGACCGGGCCGACCGGCTCACCGCTGGCGTCGGTAAGCACCTCGCCGTGCATCTGGCCGGAGATGCCGATGGCCAGCACCTCCATCTCGACCTGCATGGCGGTGAGCTTGCGGCGGAGGTCGGCCATGGCGGTGGTAAGGGCCGCCTCCCAGTCGGCTGGCTGCTGCTCAAAACATTCCGGTCCCAAGCCCGGCAGCATGTCATAGCTGCCCTCGCCGCTGGAGATGATCTTGAGGTCGGCGTCGGTGAAGATCACCGATAGCCCCTGTGTGCCGGCGTCGATGCCGAGGTAGCCCTGGGTTTTCATGGGGGTGTCCGGGGGTGAGATTGGGATGAGATTGCCATGCACGAACCCCGGCGGTGTGCCGGTCCCGTCGCTTCCGCTCCGGGCTTCCTGCTGCTGGGGGGCATCGCTTGAGTCGCTTTTGCTGCGGGCTTCCTGGTGCCGGGGATCGCCCGTCAGGAGCTCCAGCATACCGGGCTGCTAGCCGCTTGGCAGGCCGGCGAGAACCTGCTTGATCTGCTGATCAATCTGCTCGCTTGCCTCGGCGATCGCCGATCGTTGCCTGTCGGTCAGTGGCTGCCGGCCAGCACCAAAGTCAAAGCCCCGCAGGCTGGTCGCTAGTCGCACGCCCTCCGGAAAATCACCAGCGGCAAAGACCAGATCGAAAAGGGCCAGCACCTGGCGCTGGAGCCGCAAAGCCTCATCGAGCCGTCCGGCCATTGTCAGGTCGTAGACCGCCCGGGTGAGTTCAGGCAGGAAGCAGCTGGTGGCGTGGGTGCCCCCCTGGCAGCCGGCCAGCAGCATTGGTACCAGCACCGCATCCCAGCCAGTCATGAAGACGAAGTCGGGCCGCTGGGGCCGCACCGCCTCGATCATCCGCATCATGCCGGCCAGGTCACCGGAGGAATCCTTGATGCCGATGATCCGCTCATACTCAGCCAGCCGGCGAATCGTTGGCAGGTCGATCGGACTGGCAAACATCGGGATGTTGTAGAGCGTGACGTCGATCGGTGTGTGCTGGGCAATCTCCCGGTAGTAGGCAAACACGCTCTCGGGTGAAAGCTTGTAATAAAACGGCGAGACGATCGCGACGGCCCGGGCACCATAGTCGCGGTAGGCCTCACAGGCGGCCAGGGTTTCGCGGACGTTGGCCTCGGCGGCTCCGGCCAGCACCGGCACCCGGCCGGCAGCCTGCTCGCAGACGATCTGGATGATC
>CALAZQ010000315.1 GCA_937926325.1 uncultured Planctomycetaceae bacterium
ATCTGCAAGCGGTCTATTCGCGGCCCCAGGGTCGCTGGTGCCGCACGTTCGAATCGTCTTATCAGCAGGCCCGGGCCTATGTCTCAACGGCCGCACAGCCGCCTGCCGACAGCCTGCAGGACTTCGCTCGCAAGAACCTGCAGCTTGACGATGAACTGGCCGACTCGCCGCATGAACGGGCAGTCTATGCCTTCAATCTGCTGCAAGCCGGGCGGCTGCGGGCCTATCTCCGGTACCGGCCTGCCGATGCCAGCATTGGTGGTTCGATCCTGATCTACCGGCTGTCGGCTGCCGACCTTGCAGCCGCTCTGACGGGCCCCCCGGCGGAACTTGACGAGATCTCCTGGATGCAGCGCGAGGCGGGCGGCTCGGCCGCAGAGCTGCTTGCCCGCGGCACCAGGCTCATGGAAGAAGGCCAGCTCAAGGAAGCAATTGAAGTCCTCACCACGGCCATCAGCCTCAACGATCTCTCGCCGCTGGCCTATTACAATCGGGGGAATGCCTTCGCGGCCACCAAGCAACTCGAGCGGGCAGCTGCTGATTACACCGCCGCAATCGCCCGCGATCCCACCTCCAAAGACCCCTATTTCAATCGGGGCGTGATGCTGCTGCGGCAGGGAAAGCCCCAGCAGGCGGTGGCCGATTTCCGCAAGTACGTCGCCCTCGGCGGCAAGCTGCCCCAGCAGGTCAGCGAGCTACTTGACCAGGCAGGCCTGACGGTGTCGCCATGACAGCCGGACCAGCATGCAAATTCGCCTGCCGCCCTTGCTGGCTGCTGGTCGCAGCCGCACTGCTGACGGTGCTCTGCTATCTGCCGAGCATCCGGGGGCCTTTCCTGTTTGATGATCTCTCGGAGATCAGCAGCAACCCCGCCATTCGCACGCTCTGGCCACCCTGGCGGCCGATGTTTGAAGGGGGGGAACTGCCGCATCGGCCGGTGCCGTACTACACCTTCGCGGCCAACTATGCCGCTGGTCGGCTGCTGGCGGGCTGGCTCGGCATCAGCCCGCTCGACCCGTTGCCCTTTCATCTTGTAAACCTCGCCATCCATCTCCTCAACGGTTGGCTCGCCTGCTGGCTGGTTTATCAGTTGCTTCTGCCAGACCACCGGCACGAGCAACTGGCGGCTGCAACCCCCGTCCCGCTTCCACTCGTGGCCGGAGTGGTCGCCGGCCTCTGGCTGGTTCACCCGATCCAGACCGAGGCGGTCAGCTATGTCTATCAGCGGATCGAACTGCTCGCCGCCACCGCGGCACTGGCCACCGCCGGGCTGTTTCTGCGGGGAGTGCGGGCCCCGCGGCCCGGTGGCTGGCTCATCGCCTCGGTCTTTACCTGCGGCATCGGCATGGCCTGCAAAGAGTGGTTCGTGGTCGTGCCGCTGATCATGCTGCTTGCCGACCGGGCCTTTGTGGCGGCCAGCTGGCGGCAGGTTTTCTCCGAGCGGTGGCCCTACCATGCCGGGCTGCTGGCAACACTCACGATGCTGGCCGGCATCCTTGCCGTCGAACAGGCAAAGTATCCGGAACAGGGCTTCACGCTGCAGAAGTCGTTGTTCTATCTGCTCAATCAGCCGGCGATCATCCTCTGGTATCTGTCGCTGCTGGTCGTGCCGGTCGGCCAGGCCCTCGACCACGGAACGCCGCTGCGGACCGACCTGCTCGGTGCTGACTGGTGGCTGCTTGTGCCGGTGGTCGCGGCCAGTCTCGTCTTTAGCTGGGCAATAGTTGTATTTCCCAAGCGGCCGCGGCTGGCCTTTCCGGTGCTGGCGTTTTTCCTGCTGCTGGCTCCCACATCAAGCCTGCTGCCGGTCCACGATCTCTGCGTTGAACACCGGATGTATCTGCCCAGCCTGATTCCACTCGCGCTGGTCGTCATTGGAGTGACGGCAGCGGCTCGGCGGGTCGCTGTGCCCGGTGTGGCGGTTCCGCCAACTGCGGTGTTGCTCGGTTTTGCCGGGCTGACGGGCCTGGTGTTCGCTGGCACCGCGGCGGCCCGCAACATGGTCTATCGCTCGCCGCTGGCGGCCTGGGGTGATGCCGTGCAGAAAAGTGGCTCGGCCCGGGCCTACTCCCGCTATGGAACGGAGCTGTCGAAGCTTGACCGCTACAGCGAGGCCATCGCCGCCTGCGGCGAGGCGGTCAGGCTGAACCCGGCCAGCCCCGTGCCCTTCACGGGGTTGGCAGCCGCCTTGATC
>CALAZQ010000316.1 GCA_937926325.1 uncultured Planctomycetaceae bacterium
GACGGGCTGCTAGCGGCCGAAAGCCCAGTCGATTCCCGCTCGCGTGAGGTAATCGAGACTCCGCTTGATGCCGGCTTCGACGTCTGCGGTCGGCTCGTACTCGATCAGCAAGATGCCCCGATAGGGGAGCTGTGGCAGGAGCCTGGCGTAGTCGAGGTCGTCGTCACCGATCGCGACGGCCTCCCAGCCGTCGGCTGATCGCCTCCAGTCCTTGAGGTGACAGTAGTCGATGCGGTCGCCGATCAGGTCGAGGGCATACCGATGGTCATCCGGTTCCACCGCTTTGAGGTTGCCGGGGTCGTAGTTGAACATCACGGTCTTCGGCAAAGATTTGACGAGTCGGGCAAGTGCATCACGGTCGGTGGTGACGGTGTGCGTGTGGTGGGCCACGCCATTCCGCAGTTCGATCTTCCCGTGGGTCTCGATTGCGATGACCAGGCCGAGTGATTGACAGAGTTCATCGGCCGCGTTGAAGGCTGCGAGCATGCGGCTCCAGATCGCTGGAGTCATCGCCCCGATTGGTGTGAATCCAGTGAACAGCCGAACGTGGGTTGCTCCGAGTTCCTGAGCGAGCTCAATCTGGTCGAGCGTTCGCTGCAGCATCCGATCGTGGGCGGCCGCATCAGGCAGCGTGAAGTCGTTTTCGAGGCAGCAGAAGGGTGTCGTGATCTGGTGCCGGTGGCAGAGGTCGACAAAAGCCTCAATCTGCGACGGCGCAAGCGACCCTGGCAGTCGGCCCGGTTGGCCACCGCCAATACCGAACTCCATCACTTTGAAACCAAGGCGGGCGGCAATCGCAAAGTGTTCTTCGAGCGGAAGGTCTCGAAACCCCCACTCTCCGCATCCAATGAGGATTTCGGCCGGCTGACTCATAGCGGGTGTTCCTGAAGGCTTGTTCTGACGTCATGGCCTGATGGCGGCGGGATGGGCAAAACTCGATCGATGCGGCAACGGCAAGCCAAAAATCGGCCATTGGGAGGGCGGCAGAACCCCCGGCCGATCACCTCTTTGATCGCTGCCTCAGCCGGCCAGCCGGCGTGCCAGCCGCCCATCGGCGAAAAAAATGGCGAAAAATCTTGCAATCGTTATTTCAACTGGTAGTTTATACGTCAAACGGGGAGCGTGATGGACGAAAAATTGAATCCTGTTCAAGAGGGTGGCTCGGACCGCTATCACGTGCCGAATCTCGCGCGGGCACTGCACGTGCTGGAACTGTTGGCCGCAGCGGCCGACCTGACGATCGGCGAGATCTCCAGTCGCCTGAGCATTCCGCGAAACAGTGCCTTTCGGATCGTCACGACGCTGCGGGACCATGGCTACCTCGACCGCGACCAGTCCAAGCAGACCTATCGGCTCTCGCGGAAACTGTTGGCGCTGGGGCACTCGGTCGTGGAGCAGGAGGGACTGCTTGCCAAGTCGATCGATGTCCTGGCTGACCTGCGTGATGAATCGGGGGAGACAGCGCTGATTGCAGCACTGATCTCCGATGGCGGAATCGTGCTTGAGCAGGCCATTGCCGCCCAGCCGGTCAAGGTTTCGGTCCAGATCGGCTGCCGATTTCCTCTGCATACCGCGGCTCCAGCCAAAGTGATTCTGGCACACCTTCCTGCGCGGTATCGCGATCGGCTGTTGAAGACGTGTCACTTCGAGAAGCTGACCGACAAGACGATCACCAGTCGCGAGACGCTGCTGGAACAACTGCAGACAGTCAAGCAGAACGGGTATGCCGTTGATCGTGGCGAGGAAGTTGACGGGGTGCATTGTGTTGCGGCGGCAGTTTTCGACTACCGAAGTCAGCCCGTGGCGAGCATCTGGGTGACCGCTCCAGCCCAGCGGCTGCCCGAGGAGCGGTTCGAGACGATCGCCGAACTTGTCAAGCGGCACGCTGTTCGTATTTCCCGTCGGCTTGGTTACTCAGACCTGGTCGCCGCGTCCTGACTCCATTCTGAGTTTTCAGATCCATCAGTCCCATAATTTGCCCCTATCCAAATGGAGATTTCCGATGAACGCCCAACGAACGGCACGGTTTCTCACGACTGCGACCCACTTGAACCGACACAGGCATGCCTTCACCCTGATTGAACTCTTGGTGGTGATCGCGATCATCGGGGTGCTGGTCGGCTTGCTGCTGCCGGCCGTGCAGCAGGCCCGAGAAGCCGCCCGGCGGGCATCCTGTACCAATAAACTCAAGCAACTCGGGCTCGCACTGCACAATTACGCCGATGCTCAGTCCGCCTTCCCAGCGGGAACCGTAATGCATACGGACCGCAGCAAGCCAAACTGGTGCTCGTTTCCAAGCGATGGTTCTGGTGGGGTCAACCGGGCGCCATGGTCCGTTCTGATTCTGCCCCAGCTTGAGCAGGACACTCGCTACAACCAGTTTGAGCTTGACGCAAAGTTCACCTCGTTCGCCGACCATGGCGACCCGCACGGCTCCACGGCCAACCACGCGGAGTTCTTACGTCAGAACCCCAGCTTTCAGTGCCCTTCCGATCCCAATTCGATTTCCGGTGCCAACAACAGCAACTACTTTGGGGTGATGGGCGCCGGGGGAATTCCCCAGAAGCCCGACATCTGCAACACGGGACCGGATCGCTATTTCTTCACCGAGGGCATCCTGTTCGTCGATTCAAAAATTCGGTTTCGTCACATCACCGACGGCGCCTCCAAAACCTACATGCTGGGCGAGACCAAATATCAGCTTCGCCCGGGCGGCCGTGGAAACAATTCACACTTTGGCTGGGCGTCGAGCATCCGCAGTGTTGAGGCTGGGGGTGAGGTGACCGGAGTGCTGGTTGCCGCGCGATGGCAGATCAATTCATTCGCCAAAGACGGTTCTGAAGCCGATACCGCATTTGGCAACCGCATGCCGATGGCTGGAACCATGGGCAGCTTTCATGTCGGTGGCTGCCACGTCGCCTTCGCCGACGCGTCTGTTCGCTTCATGAACGACACCATCAATCTTCAGACACATCGCTATCTCGGAAGCCGTGATGACGGGTATGTGACCGACGGGTTCTGATCATCGATGAACATGCCTGCGGTGCATGCTTGAGGAGAGGAGAGTCTGATCATGTCAGATCGCAGTGCGTTCGGATCGTGGCCCTGGTACGCGGTGCCATTGGTGGTGCTTGGGATTGTCGGCTGTAGCCGGACAACGGGCCCTGAGCGGTTCGACTACTCGGGCGAAGTGAGCTTTGGTGGCAAAGCTGTCGCGGTTGGCTATCTGTCTTTCGAGCCGGATGATGCTGCCGGGAACTCGGGCCCCGGAGCCATGGCTCGAATCGTCGGTGGCCGCTACCAGACGGAACCAGGCAGGGGACCCGTCGGTGGGCCCCACCGGGTGCTGATCGTCGGCTTTGACGGGAAATCGCCCGACGGCCTCGGCGATGGCAGTCCGCTGTTTCCTGAGGTTGTCTGCGAGGTCGACCTGCCCCGGCAGGACGGCAGCCAGAGTTTCTCCATAGCGGGTGAAAAGCCGTACGCGGTGACGGCGAGATGAGCCGGCAACGGCTCCAGTTGCCTGGCTTGATCAGCAACGAATTTTCCAACAGGAGGTAACCAATGCCGCTGCGAAGCCCTCGGCTCGTCGGTTTTTTTGGACTCTGGCTTCTGGTCACGGGCGTGCTCGTCGTTTCCAGTGAGGCGTCGGCGAATGACACAGACCGGCTGGTGGAGGCCGATCTGCTGATTGTCGGCGGTACCGAATCTGGGTGCGCCGCTGCCGTGCAGGCGGCGCGGATGGGGGTCGAGCGGATCGTGCTGGTCAATGACATCGAGTGGCTGGGCGGCCAGTTCAGCGCGGAGGGCCTCGGCGCGATCGATGAGAATCGGAGCCACGGGTACGACGGCACGGTGCCGATTCCACGGTCAGGCGTTTTCCGGGAAGTGATTGAGGCGATTGAAGCCAAAAATGCAGAACGCTACGGCGGGGTGCGTCGCCCCGGCAACACCCGGGTGATCACGACCGGCCGGCCAGTGATTGCCGAGCAGGTGTTCCGGGAGTTGCTGGCTCCTTACGAGCAGACCGGACAGCTGCGGCGGTATTCAGGCTACGACGTTGAATCGGTGCAGGTGACCGCCGACCGCGTCATCGGGGTGACATTCAGTGGTTCGGCCGGTGATGCACTCACCGTTCGGGCTGCCATCACCATTGATGCCAGTGACTGGGGAGACGTGATCAAAGGGTCGACAGCGCGGTGGGACGCTGGCATTGACAGCAAAGCCGAGTTCAACGAACCGAGCGCACCGGCAACGGCCGAGCCGGTGACCGACCTCAACCCGATCACCTGGTGCATGATCCTTGAACAGCAGCAGCAGCCGACCCTGTTCCCCAAGCCGGCCGGCTACGATCCGGCATCCTTCAAGGGGCAGTGGGGCTGGATCAAGGAGGAGTTCGCCTACAGCACCCGTCGACTCGTGGATGGTCAGGGCTTCGACGAAATCGATCATCCGGACGTGCTGCTGATCAACAACCCGTCGATCGACTATCCGCTCGATACCTACCCCAAGTCGGTCGCTGCCGCCCTTGAAGCAACCGAGCCGGGGGCGTCACGCAAGAATCTGGTGGCGATGACCCGTCAGCAGCGTGAGATTGTGTTCGCAGACGCCCGTCAGCGGACGCTCCACTACTACTTCTACCTCCAGCAGAACTTCCCCAAGTTTCGGTTCCTGGCCCTGAGTGACGAGTTTGGAACGGCCGATCGGCTGCCGCCCAAGCCCTATGTCCGGGAGAGCCTGCGGCTGGTTGCCAAACACATTGTCAAGGAGCAGGACGTCGTGGGTGTCCACGGCCGCGGCAGCTATGCCAAGACGATGTTTCCTGATGCGGTGTTCAGCTGGCAGTTTGAACTCGACTTCCACCCCACCCACCGGCACTGGCTGAGTGACAAGGGTGATGCCGGTCCCTGGGAGGCGAGCTTCCGAGGAAATCGCCGGTTCGGCCGCGGCGGAACCGGACGGGCTGTGTTTCCAGTCCGGGGTCTCCTGCCGGAGTCGACCAAAGGGTTGATCGCTGCCCAAAAAAACCTCGGATTCACCAGCATTGTCAGTTCGTCATGCCGGCTTCACGATCAATCGATCCATGCCGGGCAGGCTGCCGGCGCCGTGGCGGCGGCAAGCCTCCGGCATGGTGGCGAACCGGGCGACCCCGCGCATCTGCCGATCATCTGGACGGCACTGCTCGATGCCAAAGCGGGAACCCCACTGGTGATTTGGCCGTTTGC
>CALAZQ010000317.1 GCA_937926325.1 uncultured Planctomycetaceae bacterium
TGCCCGCCGATACCGAAGACCTGATCAACCTGACCCTGGCAGTGAAGGGAACCCAGCTGGCGGCCATCTTGATCGAACAGCCCGATGGTCGGGTGAAGCTGAGCTTCCGCAGCCGTGGAGGGGCCGACTGCAGCGCCCTGGCCGGGCATTTTGGCGGCGGCGGCCACAAGGCGGCGGCCGGGGCGATCGTCAGCGGTGATTTTGACGCTGTTGAGCAGCAGGTGACCGAGGCGGTCGATGCCGCCTGGCACGCGCTCGAGCCGGTCTGACGCCGAGTGTGCCGAATTTTCGTCAGGTCATCGGATCTGGCGACATGCGTGAAGCGAGCCTGCCGCGGACGGGCGGCGGTAATTGGAGGAAGCATCGATGAGCGAACACACCAAGGCAGACCCTGCCACCGAAGGCCGGCGGGGCTTCATCACCAAGGCCCTTGCCATCTGCTGCGGCGGGCTGGCGACGCTCACCCCGGTGGGGGCTGCCATCTGGGCCGTGCTCGACCCGCTGCGGCGGACGGCCGGTGCCGGCAGCTTCCTGCGGGTGGCCGATCTGGCCAACCTGCCCGATGACGGCCAGCCCCGGCAGTTCCCGGTGATTACCGACCGCGTCGATGCCTGGACCGGCTATGACGCCGAGCCGATCGGGGCGGTCTATGTGAAGCGAGAGAAGGGCAGCGACACCGTCGAGGCCCTCTCGGCCACCTGCCCCCATGCCGGCTGCTTTGTCGAGATGGATAAGGAATCAAAATGTTTCCGTTGTCCCTGCCACAACAGTGCCTTCACACTCGACGGCGGCATCGTCGCCCCCAGCCCCAGCCCGCGGCCGATGGACAGCTTGGAATGCCAGATCGACAAGTCGGGCAGCATCCTCGTGAAGTGGCAGAACTTCTACACTGGCATTGAAGAGAAGGTGGCCCGCCCATGAGCACGACAGCACCACAAGCCGATTCAACTCCGAAACCGTCTTCCGGCCTGCTTGGTGGGCTCGCCGACTGGTTTGACGACCGCACCGGCTATCGAGCCCTGGTTCACGAGGCCCTCTACGAGCGGGTGCCCGGCGGGGCCCGCTGGCGGTATGTCTGGGGCAGCTGCCTGGTCTTTGCCTTCATGACCCAGGTGATCACCGGGCTGGTGCTCTGGGCCAGCTATTCGGCCAGTGCCCAGACCGCCTGGGAGAGCGTCTATTACATTCAGCACGAGATGGCCGGTGGCTGGCTGTTGCGGGGTATCCATCATGTGATGGCCCAGGCGATGGTGGTGCTGCTGGCGTTGCATCTGATGCAGGTGGTGATCGACGGCGCCTACCGGGCCCCGCGGGAAGTGAACTTCTGGCTGGGGCTGATCCTGATGCAGTTGGTGCTGGGCATGGCCCTGACCGGCTATCTACTGCCCTGGGATCAGAAGGGCTATTGGGCCACCCGGGTGGCCACCAACCTGGCGGGCCTGGTGCCGCTGGTCGGCCCGTCACTGCAGCAGCTGGTGGTCGGCGGCCCCGACTATGGCCATCACACGCTGACGCGGTTCTTTGCCCTCCATGCCGGCTTTCTGCCGGCGACGCTGGTCGGCTTTCTGGTGCTGCACCTGACGCTGTTCCGCAAGCACGGCCTGCACGCCAAGCAGCCGATTACCAAGCCCGACGCCATGTTCTGGCCCGATCAGGTGCTCAAGGATGCCGTGGCGATGCTGGCCGTCATGGCGGTGGTGCTGGGCGTGATCCTGATGCCGGCTCTGCGGGCGATGCTGGCCGGCGAGCCGATCGTCACCGGCCATCTGGGGGCAGAGCTGGGAGCCCCGGCCGATCCTTCACAGCCCTATGCCGCTGCCCGGCCGGAGTGGTACTTCCTGTTTCTGTTTCAGTTCCTCAAGGTCTTTGAGGGCTGGGGTGCATCGGGTGAGTTCCTTGGGGCGATCGTCGTGCCCGGGCTGACCCTGGGGCTGATGTTCTTGATGCCGATCATCGGCCGCTGGAAGCTCGGCCATCGGTTCAACGTCGCCTTCACCCTCGCCATTCTTGCGGGGGCCGGCCTGCTGACAGCGATGGCCCTGCACGAAGACTACTACGCCCTCTGGGCCGACAAGACGGCCTACGCCGACGTCGAAGAGCTGCTGAAAAAGACCGGTGGAGACGAGCAGCAGCTGGCCGCGGCCCTGGGCAATGATGAGGCAAAGCTGGCCGAGTTTGAGAAGCGGCGGCACGAGTATGAGGCGATTCGCAAGTCAGAGGCCTTCCTGGTGGCGGTCAAGCAGGCCAAAGCCGATGCCGAACGGGCCGTCGATCTGGCCGGTCGGCCGGAAAAGATTCCGCCGGCAGGAGCACTCTCGCTCGTCCGGAGCGATCCGCTCTCGCAGGGACCGCTGCTGTTTGCCCAGCACTGTGCCAGCTGCCATGCCCACATCGATCCGGCCAAGCCCGAGGCCGCAGCGATCTTCGCCCAGGCCTCGGCTGCCAATCTCTTCGAGTTCGGCGGGCTGGTCTGGGCTCGCGGACTGCTCGACCCCGAGCAGGTGGCCGGGCCAGCCTACTTTGGCAACACCGCTCACAGCGATGGCGATATGGTGTCGTTCGTGACCGACGAACTGAGTGATCCGGACCTCTGGAAGCCCGACGAGGTGGAGGCGGTGATTGTGGCGCTCGCCGCCGAGGCCGAGCTGCCGACTGGCGGGGCTTCGGCCGATTTGGTGGCCAAGGGCCGCGGGCTGATGGCCGACACCGATCGCTGCGGCAGCTGCCACGCCTATGCCGACAACGAGACCGAACTCGGCTACGCCCCCGACCTCAACGGCTGGGGCTCACGCGAGTGGCTGGTCGGCATCATCACCGATCCGACCCACCAGCGGTTCTATCCTGAGGACAACGACCGCATGCCCAGCTTCGGTGTCGGCAGCAACGGCGGCCCCCCGACGCTCACCGAAGACCAGATCGGCCTCATTGCTGACTGGCTCCGCGGCAGCTGGTATCGACCGGCGGGGCATTGACCACGGCCGCTCTCGAAAAGCGCCCGTCTCTCACACCACGGTCCAGCGATCGAAGAGCTTTTCGCGGAAGCTCTGCCATTCCGGCCGGGGCGGGGCCGAGGGTTCTTGGCTGGTCGCAGCCAGTTCGGCCACCCAGTCGTCCATGCGACGGAGCCGGCGAACGAGGGCCTCGGTGACATTGAAGGCGAGCTTGTAGGCGGCCTGGACGCCGTCGTGAATCAGGTCACTGTAATCAGCATGCTTGATCCGCAGCAGCCTGACTGCTGTCTGGCTTCGCACGTCGGCCGAGTGTGGCGACGGGCTGAAGAACGACATGTCGCCGAAGTGAGCGGGGGGCTCGAGATGGGCCAGCGTGACCCGCTTGCTCGCCGGATCACGGGCGTCAACCCGCCGGGCCACTTCGCAGCGGCCCTCCAGCAGAATCCAAAGGTCACGGCTGGTGGCGGCTTGTTCCAGGATCAGCCGCTCCGGCTGAAACTCGACCACCCCGCCGATGTCGCTGATCTGGGAAAGGTCGGTGGCGTTGAAGCCGCTGAACAGGGGCATCTCACGAAGAACCTCCGGTGAAACAGTCTCCGGATTCATTCAATTCCTCCCAGCAGGGTGGCGCGGCCGACCCGGCCCACCCCGAGCATGAAGGCGGCCGTCCGCAGGGAAACCTTTCGGGATGAGGCGAGTTGCCAGACCTGCTCGAAAGCCTCACCCAGAATCCGGTCGAGCTCCTGCCGCACCCGGTTGACGCCCCACTGGTAATGCTGCCGGTTCTGCACCCACTCAAACCAGCTGGCGGTCACGCCGCCGGCATTGCAGAGAATGTCGGGCAGGACCGTGACCCCCGCCTCGTCGAAATAGGCGTCGGCGGCCGGATCGGTCGGGGCGTTGGCCGCCTCGATGATGATCGGGGCCCGGATGTTCGGTGCATTGTCTGAAGTGAGCACCCCGCCGAGGGCGGCCGGAATCAGCACGTCGCAGTCACAGGTGAGCAGGTCGGCATGGCTGATCGCATCACCGCCGGTGTAGCCGGCCAGCTTGCCGCCGTGGGAGTGGACGTAGCGGATCAGTTCGAGCACATCGAGGCCGTCAGCCTTGTAGAAGGCGGCGGTGGCATCGCTGACGGCCACGACTCGGCATTCGGCGTCGCGGAGGAACTTTGCCGTGTGGGTGCCGACGTTGCCGAAGCCCTGGATTGCAACGCGGGCTTCGGGCACCCGGCGGCCCAGCCGACTGAGCAGCTTGACCGTCAGCAGGCCGACGCCCCGGCCGGTCGCCTCTTCTCGCCCGGGAATGCCGTGGTACTCGACCGGCTTGCCGGTCACGCAGGCGGGTGAAAAGCCGTGGAACTTGTCGTACTGATTCATAATCCAGGCCATCACCTCGGCCGTGGTACCCATGTCGGGGGCCGGGATGTCAACGTCGGGGCCGATCAGGTCGTGCAGGTTATCGACGAACCGCCGGGTGACCCGCTCAAGTTCGCGGGGGGAGAGCGTCGCCGGATCGACCGCGATGCCCCCCTTCGCCCCACCGTAGGGAATGTTGACCACGGCGGTCTTCCAGGTCATCAGCGACGCCAGGGCCCGGACCTCGTCGAGATCGATCTGGGGGTGGTACCGCAGGCCTCCCTTCATCGGACCGCGAGCATTGTTGTGCTGCACCCGGTAGCCGATGAAGGTCGCCACCTCGCCGGAGTCGAGCTCCACCGGAATCTGCACCTGCACCTCCCGCTGCGGGGTGAGCAGCAGGCGGCGGATGTTTTCCGACAGGTCGAGTTGGTCGGCGGCCCGGTCGAAATAGATCCGATTGGCCTCGCTGGATCGCATGGGGCTGCTCTGGGGTGGACTTCCTTGGTGAAGCCGCGATCTTAGCCCCACGTTCCGACGGCCGCCAACCGCGATTGCCTCCGGTGTGCCAGCCGGTCGGGAGTGGCCATGCCCACTCGCTGGACGTTCGCGTCGGCCATCCGGGCAATGGTGTTCGGCACCAATTCTGCTGCCCGGATTTTGCGACGCAGCTGTCT
>CALAZQ010000318.1 GCA_937926325.1 uncultured Planctomycetaceae bacterium
CGTGAACGGCAGAAAAAGCTGAGAAAGAGCGGGCCCTTGCGGACAATTCTGCCATCGGCGCAAACCGCTTCCGAATCGCCTTCAATGCGGCTGCGCGATCGAGCGTCGCGAAGGGCGGGGCACCGGCTCTCAGCGGTGATGAATGTCGAGCATGGGCTGGGAAACTCGTGCAACCCCACACCGGATGATCTGCCGATGAAGAAGGCAGAGATTGGATCGGGACATATCGAAGGCTCCACAGGGCAACCAAGACCAAAGCCTTCCGAAGGCTCGCGTAGAATACCACTGCGTGGAGGGCCAGCGTGCTCCGCATGGTGGCGGGCTTTCTCGCGATGTTTTCCGGGCATCTGGAGAGTGACGAATGGCCAATGCAACACCTGGCACGCAGCTGCTTTCTCAAGAAGACCAGGCGAGGCTCGATGCACTCGAGCAGATGCTCGAGCATGAGTCGGCGCACTTCCTTGGCTACCCATGCAACCGAAACTTTGACTACTCAGCGCTCAACCGCTTCTTGGCCTTTCCCATCAACAACGTTGGGGATCCCTATGTGGCCAGCAACTACCACCTTCAAACACATGCCTTCGAGCGGGAAGTGCTCGCCATCTTTGAACAGCTCACAGAAGCTCCTGTTGGCGAGACCTGGGGCTATGTGACGAACGGCGGTACGGAGGGAAACCACTACGGGCTCTTCCTCGCCCGCGAACTCTATCCGTCGGGAGTTGTCTACTACTCGCAAGACGCCCACTACTCGATTGGGAAAGTGCTGAGGTGTCTTGGGCTCCCGAGCATCATGGTTCGTTCGCGGCCAGACGGCAGTATGGATATCGATGATCTCCGCGAGACTCTGCGGATCCATCGGAATGTGCCGCCGATCATCTGTGCGACCATCGGCACAACGATGAAAGGAGCAGTCGACGACATCGCCGCGATTCGTGGGCTGTTTGACGAGTTTGCGCTTGAGCGGCACTACGTGCATGCCGATGCAGCGCTCAGCGGCATGATTCTACCGTTTGTGGAGAACCCACCTGCCTGGAACTTTGCCGCTGGCATCGACAGCATCGCGATTAGCGGCCACAAGATGATTGGTTCACCGATTCCCTGCGGCGTTGTGCTGGCGAAGAAAAGCACTGTGGAGCGGATCGCCAACGGAGTGGAATACATCGGAACTCTCGACACCACGCTCAGTGGTTCGCGGAATGGCCACACGCCGCTGTTTCTCTGGTATGCGTTTCGAACAGTTGGCCTCGCTGGCTTTCGCTCCATCATCCCAGGCTGCCTTGAGATGGCCGACTATGCCGTGGGCAAACTTGCTGAACTTGGGCGGTCTCCTTGGCGGCATGCCTATTCCAACACGGTGGTCTTTGACCGTCCGGCGCCCGCAGTGACCAGTCGGTGGCAGCTGGCCTGCCAGGGTGGGCTCTCGCACGTGATCACGATGCCGCATGTGACTCGATCACAGATTGATGCGCTCGTTTCCGATATGCAACAGAAAGTAGAAGCCGGGCCTTCGGTGATGGCTGCTGCTCAGCCCGTTGAGCCGCATGCTGGTGATGACGATGCGATTGTGCTCGTTGGCACGGGGGAGGAGGATCTCCTGGAGCAGGTGTCGCATGCGTTGGCGGAGGAAAACATTTCGATTGACGAACTCACGGCCGTCTCTGTTGACGAAGGAAGCGTGGTCCGGGTGCTGGTCAGCGACCGACAACGTGCCCTCCGAATCCTCAACGAGGCCGTTGATGCGGGACGCGATTACGGCCGGCGATCTGCGATGGCGGGGGAAAGGGCTGCTGATCTTCTCAGCCGTGTGGACTACCAGCAGGCCGCCACGGATGCTGTGCTTGTTCGGCTCGATGACCAGGTTGGGGAGTTTGCTCGTCTGGCCCACCGCTGCCATGAAGCCGGAATTCCCCTGCGGACAGTTCGCATTCTCTGGCGGGGCAAGCGATCGGCCATCGCCGAACTGACAAGCGTTGAGGCCGAAAAGCTCCAGTCGCTGTTGGCTGATCGTGTGATTCTCAAGGAGACAACGCCTGCAGGCTGATCGTGCTGGTGTGTCGGATCAGCGGAGACTAACTTAAGAACTGGTACCAAACCTGGGGGCAGGTCATCGTCTGCGATGTGCCAGCGGTGATGTCTGAGAGCTTGGTTGCGAATGGCACGAAGTTCCAGGCAGTTCCTGCCCGCGCGAGCCGAGCCGCCGAAGCGTTCTGTGCCGGGAATGTCAGCGGCGGCGTGGTCGACCGCCCCTGCCCGACCCGAAGAAATACTCTTCGGCCGGCCAGGGCTTGCGGGCGGGCTTCGCTGTGGCCGTCTGAGCAACCGCCGGCCGCGCGGGGGCGGCGAGCCGCTGCGGCGTGGGGCCGAGATACCGTACGGTCGCCTTGGATTCCTCGAACAGTGCCGCCACATGAGCGTGGCAGGTGAGCACCAGCATCTGCCGGTCGCCGGCCTGGTCAGCCATGAAGGCCACCAGCGTCCGGGCTGCGGCCCGGGCCCGGGTGTCGTCAAAGTTGACGAGCGCATCGTCCATCACGACCGGCAGCACGATGCCGTGCTCGTGCAGGCTGCGGACCAGGGCGAGCCGCAGCGCCAGAAAGACCTGCTCACGGGTGCCCCGGCTCAGACGCTCCGGGTTCCAGACCGTGCCGGCTGCATCGTGGACATCGAGCCTCGGCTCATCGACGGCCGTCGTGATTCGGGTGTAACGGCCCTCCGTCAGCTGCTTGAGCCAGTGCGAGGCCTCTTGGAGTGCCGCCGGCTGATGGTGCCGGGCGACCTCGGCCCGGGTGGTCTCCAACAGGTCGTGGGTGCGGTGGAGCAGTCGCAGCCGTCGCTGATGGGCGGCAATCGACGCCTCGAGCTGGGCCAGTTGGCGTTGCTGTGGCTCCCGCTCGTCGTCGACCTCGGCCAACGCAATTCGCTCGGCCAGCTGGTCGAGCCGTTGCCGGCAGCTGGCGAGTGTCGTCTGCAACTCGGCGGTGGCGGCCTCGGCGTCGGCCAGCCGCTGCTCAAGCGAAACCTCGTCCTGCTCGCCGAGCCAGTCATCGAGCAGGTCGGGTTCGGCAAACCGGGCCCGCGCGTCGAGCCAGCTTCGTTCGGCGACGGCCACATCTCGCTCGAGCTGTTCAAAGGCCGGCCGCCGATCGACTCGGGCCAGAAAGTCTTCTTCAGTGGTCACTTCCCACCGCTCCAGCCAGGCCTGCAGGCTGCGGTCGCAGGCCCGGAGCTGGCGGACGGCCTGCCGGTGCCGCAGCCGGGCCCGATCGAGCTTCCGGGCCAGGGACTGTCGCTGGTCGTGAAGGCGACGCTGCTGATCGAGCAGTTCGTCAAGCTGCTGCAGATGGTCCAGTGGCGTGTTCTCGGGGACGAGGTTGCACTCCACCATCACGGCATCGATGCGGCGGGCGGCGGCTGCGAGTTCCTCCCGTTTCTGCCGGGCTTCGTCCGAGAGCCGACGCCGGTCGTCATCGAGCGCCAGCAGTTCGTGACGATGGGTGCCGATCCGCCAGACCTCAGCCGGGCTGAGCGTGGCCGGCAGCCCCCGCTGCTCGAGCGACTTCTTCCACCGGGACACCGCTGCCTTGCGGCGACCGATGGCCCGTTTCAAGCCCTGCCGGGCGGCCTCCAGCCGTTCGTTGAAGACCGGCAGGGTGCCCTCGCGACCGGCCAGCTGTTCCAGCCGGGCAATCTCGGCGTCGGCCTGGGCCGCCCGTCGTTCCAGGTCGCCACCAGGGTCGAACCGTGGGGCCTCATCTGGAGCCGCCACCGCCAGCTGCCGGGCCGCCTGGGCGATCGTCTTGTCGAGGGCCTCGCACTGGGTCACCGCCTCGGCCTGCTGCTTGCGGGCCAGGTCATGCTGCCGTCGCAGTTCTTCCAGCCGATTGCCCGCCGACTTGTCGAGCGTCCAGGTCATCACCGAGGCCACGCCGGTGCCCGCCAGCCCAAGCGCCGCGATCACATAAGCCAGTGGTCCGGTGACCACCGCCGGCAGCAGCAGCCCCGACAACAGCATGCCGGCACCGACGACAAAGACACCACCAAGGCCGAGCAGCCAGTTCATCGGCAGCACCTGGCCCTCCAATTGCCGGCCCATTTCTCGTTCCAGCTGCGCGGTGGTTGCCTGCAGCTCTTCGACCCTCTTGCCGACAGTCATTCGCTTGCGGGCCGCGGTCGCCTGCTCGGTGGCCGCCTCAATGGCGGCGGTCAGGCTCAGCCCACCCAGCGCCGCCTCGGCCCCCTGGACGCGGCCCTCGGCCTGCTCCAGTCGCTTCTTGGCGCGGGTCACCCGGGTGCGGGCCTTTGCCACGGCACGGGAGGCGGCCTTGCACCGTCGGGCCCGATTCCGCAGGGGGCCGAAGGAAAGGGACAGCCCCTCCGGCAGCAGCACGCCGAGCCCGTCGTCGAAGGAATCGACCTGATCGACCTGAACCAGTTTGGCGAGGCCGCAGAGGCCAACCTGCTCACCGAACCGCCGGGCCGCCAGGCGGGCATGGGCCTCCGCCCGGCTGGCATCGGCCACCAGCCGTTCCAGCTGCGGACGTTCGTCGTTGAGGGCCGAGATGGCCGATCGCTTCTCCCAGATCACCGACTCGGCCGGCAGATCGGCCAGCTCCCGAGCCAGCCGCCGCCGCTCCTGCCGCCGCTTTTCGGCGAGCCGGGCGGCCCGCCGCCGCGCTTTCACATCCTGCCGCCAGCCGTCGTAGTCGGGGTGAACCAGCGTCACCAGTTTGAGGGCTTCAAGTTCCGCGGAGAGTCGCTGCCAGGTGCCGTGACATTCTCCGGCCGGCACGGCCGCCCGCACCAATCCCTCTGCTCGCCGCGCGCGATCGACCGCTGCTGCCAGGCCCTCGGCCTCCCGTTCGAGCCGGGCCTGCTCGACGAAGAGGTCCCCAATCGTGGCGGCCACCCCCGTCTCGATTGCCTCGCGGAGTTCCTGCCGCTGCCGCTCGAGCGTCGTGAGTGGCGGCTCATCGGTGGTGTCGTCCCCCTGCTCGAGCCGGGCAATCGCGTCTTTTATGTGCTTCAGCGTGCCCGCCACCCGCGAGCGGTCGAGGCCGTTGGCCAACTCGTAGAGCCGACTGCCGCAGCCTTCCGGCTCAAGCGTTCGCAGTTCATGCAGCTCGTCGAGCCCGAAGGCCATGACGTTGGTGAAGGTGGCCTCGTCGATGTCTCCGACCAGATCCTGCAGGTAGATCCGCTGATCGGCATCACGGTGGTCATCGAGCCGCTCGATGGTGACCAGGTCGCCCTCGTCGCCTCCGAGGCCGACGATGCCGTCCTCATAGCTGGCCCGGGTGAGGCCGGCGATGTCGGGGCCTTCGTGCCGCCGTTCAATCAGGAACCTGTGCCGCTCGCGGTCGCCCCGCGGCCCCCGGCCGATGGCCACCACCAGCCGTCCGCTGCAGGGACGTTGCGGGTCGAGCACGCCCCGGCGGAAGAGCCCCTCAAAGCCAAAGAAAATTGCCCGGACAAATTCCAGCAAGGAGGTCTTGCCGATTTCGTTGGTGCCGTGCAGCACCTGCACGCCCCGGTCGAGCCCGTCGATGGTGACATCCTCGAGCCCGCCGAACCGTTCGATTTCCAGCCGTTCAATATGCATCGGCTTGTCTCCGCAAAGTTCAGTCTGCTGCCAGCAGTTCCAGGGCCAGCCAGGCGGCCTCCCGGTCGAGCGATCCGCTGTGGCCGGCGGCCTCTTGTTCGGTCACGATGTCGGCCAGGGCCGAGGTGAATGAGTTGCTCGCCCCGGGGCGGCCTCCGGAACGACTGTGGCCAAGAGGGGCGAGTGACTCATCAGCGTCGGCGGTCACCGCCTCACACCAGATGTCACCGGCCGCCGTGCGGCAGCGGTCGCGGAGCAGCCGCAGGGTCGCTTCGGCCGCCGTGCCAACTTCGATCCGGCGTTCGACGCTGGTGCCACAGGAAACCTGACAGTCCACCAGGGTCAGCGGGCGGGCAACAGCCGGTTGGGGGGGGGCAGCAGTGAGCGGCTCCAGGGCCCGCCAGAGGCTTTCAGCCAGCCTGGCATGATCGCCCTCGGCCGACTCGATGCAGATTGTTCGCCAGACGACGGCCGCCGCCGGCAGCGACTGCCAGCTGGCAACCCCCGCGGCCGCCTCGGGCGGTGGGGCGGTGCTGGCAGCGTCAGCCACCGGGGGACGGTAGAGCCGCAGGCCATGGCAGCCATCGGGCAGCTGACGCTCTCGCGATCGGGGCTGGAGTGGAGGCAGCCAGAGGACGCCGGGCGGCAGGTCAGCGGTGCTGCGGCTGGCCCAAATCGCCAGGGTGTCAGGCCGGGCCAGCACCGCCGGGGGCAACGTCTGACGGGCCGACCGGCCGAGTTCGGCCTCACAACCGATCAGCAGCCGTCGGTGCAGCGGGACGGGCGACTCGGCGGCGACCGCGCGTTCGGCGTCGGCCGGGCCGGCAATCGCCCAGAGTTCAACCGTGGCCGAGCGGATCGTCGCAGTCCAGGGGTTGACCGGCGTAGCGAAGCTGAGCCCCGCCGGTTCTCCGAGCATCCGCTGCACCTCGTGCGGCGCCGTCGGATTACTGGTGACCCAGACGGTTTCGCAGCCGTCGGCCGCCGCGTCAAGAATGAGCCGGCGGACCGCGATGACCTGGGCGGGGCTGGCCCGCAGTGAGTCGAGCACCTTGCCGCAGAGCACGACGCCCTGGGCCTCATGCTGCCGGGCCAGTTGGTAGACCTGCCGCAGGGCGGTCAGCGGGGCCTGCCGCAGCCGCTGGCTGAGTGGCTCGGCAAGGCCGTCCGGCACAGCAAGCGGGCGGTCAATAGCCGCATCGGCAGCGACAATCAGATCGAGCATGGGCGGTCTCTCGTCACTTCGAAGATGGGACGACGGCGTCGGGCCCAGGCTTCAGTAGCCGGCAAGGCTTCGCCTGCTTGCCCGGATTACGGCGGTCCGCCTCGGGACTCTACTGCCGCTGCCGCGATTCCCGCTACTGCAAAAGCGGTGGCTGGGCGGCCAGCGACCGGGCGGCGGTGGCGGCCCAATTCAGGTCGTCTGCCGGGCTGCCCAGGGTCACGGCAAGACGGCTGCGATAGAGAACGCCTTTCTCGATCAGCGTGGGGAAAAACCAGGCGGTCAGGGTGAATTCGGAGAGCTGCGGGCTGCCCGGCAGCGGTCGGGCTCGCAGGCAGAGTTCCCGGCCCTCGTCCCGCCGCACACAGACGGCCAGGCTGCGGTCGGCGACGGCCCGCCGAAACAACAGGCAGAGCACCGCGTCATCGCTGACCTGCCGCCAGGGCAGGGGGGGCAGCCGGACACCGCCGGCGGCCGTGATGGCCGGCAGCCATTCCAGCTGTGAGCCAGCCCAGATCCCTGGAATCACCTCCGCCGTCGTCAGCCGGCAGTCAACGGCGGTGGCACCGTCGCTGCGGACGGCCGACGTCTGGTTCGACAGCACCAGTTCGAGAGAAAGCTCGGCCGGGCCGGTGGCCAGCCGCCAGAGGGCGGTGGTGCGAAGCCTACGGCTGTCGCGTGGTTCGTGGATGGCGACCGCGTCACTGCCGCGAACCCAGCCATCGACGAAGCTGTCGGCAGGGGCAGCAGGCAGCCGCACCGCCAGCAGTTCTGCCCCGTCATCGCCGTCGGCCAGCTGAATGCCTCGGCCGGGATGGTGCAGGTCGAGTGCTCCGCAAAGCTCGCCCACCGAAAGGCTCAGCAGCCGGGCGTC
>CALAZQ010000319.1 GCA_937926325.1 uncultured Planctomycetaceae bacterium
GGGGGTGTAGCTCAGTTGGTTAGAGCGCCAGCCTGTCACGCTGGAGGCCGCGGGTTCGAGTCCCGTCACCCTCGCTTTCTTGTCACGGTCGTCTTCTCAATCGATTCGCCTCCGCCGGTTGTCATGTCCGTTCCCCGCGCCGGACGTGCTGTCGTGACCGGTGCCGCCAGCGGGTTCGGCCGTGAGGTCTGCCTGCAGCTTGCCGCTCGTGGCTGGCAGATTGCGGCAGTCGATCTGGCAACAGCTGTGCCGGCCGCCTGGGGTGCCCTCGGTGAGAGCGTGATCCATCGTGGCGGCGGCTGGCTGCCCTGTCCGTTCGACGTCCGTGAAGCCGCCGGCTGGCACGGGTTGGCGACGCTGCTGGAGGCTCGCTGGTCGGCCCTCGACCTGCTGGTCAACGCCGCCGGGGTCGGTGCGACCGGAGAGGTGGGACGGCTGCCGCTGGATCAGTGGCGGCGAGTCATCGACACCAATCTGCTCGGGACGGCGATCGGCTGCGAGACCCTGCTGCCACTGCTTCGGCGGAATCCGCGGCCCGGCCGGCTGCTCAACGTCGCCTCGATTGCCGGCATCCTCGCCCCACCCTCAATGGCGGCCTATGCGGCCAGCAAGGCCGGCGTGATTGCCCTCTCTGAGGCGATCGCCGCCGAGTGCCGTGGGCGGCCGACGGTGACCGTCACCTGCCCGGGCTTCTTCCGGTCGGGCCTGCTCGGCTCCTGGCACTTCAGTGCCGACCGGGAGCAACGCGAGGCGAGGCGGCGGATGGCGGTGACTCCCTGGACCTCGGCGACGGTCGCCGAGCAGGTGCTGGCTGCCACCTTCGCCGGCCGGCGGTATGCGGTGCTCGGCCGACAGGCTCGCTGGCTCTGGCGACTCAAGCGGCTGGCCCCGGCGGTGACGACGGGGCTGATCAGCCGGGTCTATCACCGGCTCGAGCGGTCGGACTGACCGCAGGCAGGCTGGTCACTGCCGTCCGGTCAGGCAATGCTGTCGAGTTCCTTGAGCCAGGCCCGGATTTCGTTTTCGTATTCGCTGGCGAGTCCGCCGACGATCAGCTGGCGGTGGAAGCTGGCCGCCCCCTCCTTCATCAGGTCGGCATCTTCGGCACTGGGGAACCGACGGTTGGGATCGGCAGCCACCAGGCCGCTGCAGAAGTTCATCAGCAGCTCGTTGCAGCTGACCTCGCTGGGCAGAATCTGCGGCAGCCGGTGAGCGAGTGACCGCTTGGCCTCGAGCAGGTCGCGGAAGGAATTGAGCCCCGCGAACGGCGGCTGGCCGCTGAGCATTTCGATCAGCACATAGCCGAGACTTGCCAGGTCGGACCGGGGTGAGTGGTCCCGTCCTTCGAGTACCTCAGGTGCCGCATAGGCCGGCGTGCAGGTACGGTTGGCCGGCATGGTGGCCAGCGTGACCGCCGAGCCGATGTCGATGATTTTGGCGTTCCCGGTTCGCTTCACCATGATGTTCGAACTCTTGACATCGCCGTGAAGAATGCCGACGCGGTGCAGCGCCGCCAGTGCCGCCAGGCACTCCCGAACGATGGCGATGGCCACCCCGGGCTTCAGTCGCGACTGTCGTGGTCCCGGCGTGACGATCACCCGGTTGAGATAGTTCCAGCGTTCCTCGGTGACGCAGCCTCTGGTCTGGGCGAGGAGTTCCGGGGCGAGCAGCCGCGACAGGTCATAGCCATCGATCCACTCCATCTCCATGATGCGGATCCGTCGTTGCTCGACGAAGTTCTGGACGTCGAGCAGGTTGTCCTGCTGAATCTGGGCCACCTGGGCGGAAACCCGGGCGATCCGCTCCATCGCCTCGTCGTAGGCCGTCTCCGACTCATACCGCTCCGGTGAAAAGACCTTGAGGGCCACCGGCAGGGTGAAGCCGTCGGTGCCCCGCCGCGTGGTCAGAAAGACCACTCCCTGGCCACCGGAGCCGAGCCGCCGGCCGAGCTTGTGATACTCCGTCCAATTGAGCCGGCCGCCGTCGAGAATCTCCCCGTACCGCGAGAGCAGCTCGTCCGGGCAGCGGCCACCGACCGCGCCGCCAGCCGGAATAGTCGGGCTTCCCTCTTGGAAGGCCGTCGTCGACATCGTGATATCGCTGCCGTCCATCGCGTCCATTGCCGCAGCCATGCTCCTGGGTGTTCGGGGCGTTTTGGGCCGGTGGCTCAAAACGGCAGCGGCGGACCGTCCGGTGACGGAAACCCGAGCCGCTTGTCGACCGCGTTGATCAGCGGACGTCCCTCCCCATATCGTACGAGGTTTGCGGAGAACAGGTCGGTCATCCGATCGATCCGGTGGGCCGACTGGCCGCCCACGTGAGGGGTGATCACCAGGCCGGGTGCGTCCCACAGCGGGCTGTCAGCCGCCGGGGGCTCCTCCGGGGTCACGTCAAACCCGGCCGAATCGAGTTGTCCCGATTCCAGACCGGCGACCACGGCTGCCTCGACCACCAGGTGCCCGCGGGCGACGTTGATCAAAATGCTGCCCCGTTTCATCTGGGACACTGCCTCGGCGTCGATCATGCCCCGGGTCTCGGCGGTCAGCGGCGCTGCCAGCAGAACCACGTCTGCCTCGGGCAGTAACCGGCCCAGAGCGTCAGGGCCGGCCAGCTGGTCGAGGCCGGTGGCCGGCTGGTCGGGGAAGTAATCGGTGGCCAGCAGCCGGGTTTTCCAGGGGGCGAGAACATCGGCCAGCCGCCGGCCGTTGCCCCCAAAGCCGACAATCAAAACGGTGCTGCCAGTGAGGTCGCGGGTGGGCCGCCGGATGAACTCCCGCTGCCGTTGCTGCTGCAAAAACAGCGGAATTCTTCGGGTGCAGGCGGTCACCAGAGCGATCGCCTGTTCGGCGACCTGGTCGGCCAGCACGCCCGAGGCGCTCGTCACCATCACCTCTGAGGCGATCACACTCGGCACCAGACAATGGTCAAGGCCCGCCGCCGAGGATTGAATCCAGCGGAGCCGGCCGGCGGCGACGGTCTCATCCCAGGGAACCGGCACCTTGGCATGGCCGCAGAAAATATCGGCGGTCGGCAGTTCTTCGGCGATGCGATCCTGGCCGGCATCTATGATGGTGGCAGTCGGGCACGCTGCCTGAATCTGCCGAATATGACGCGTTTCGACGGGATAGCAGAGAACGATGCGCGGGTTGGACACAGGATTCTGGCTGAGAGCAAGCGGTAGGTGCAGGAATTCAGTCGCGGAATGGAGGCAGCCGAAACTGGTTGCAGCCGGCGTTGGAGTGGATCGGCGGATTATGCCGATTGTGCTCAGACTGAAACAGTGGTCGGACGCCCGACACTAGAATTCAGACGATTTTTTTGGCAGAAAAGAGTCTTGGTGCCGACAAAAAACGCTCGCGTCGGCAGTTTTCTGTCCGACCCAATGGTACGCGTCGGTGGAAACGCGACATCTAGTATGCATTCGACAGGTATTCGGTCGACGAGATTCTGGTGCGAAGAAGCGGAGCTGATATGAGTTGGACGCGAACAACGGTGCTCGCCACGGCGGCCCTGATGTTTCTGCGAATTGTGATTGGCCTCCATTTCTTCCTGGAAGGGGCGAGTCACCTCCGAGACCCGGCCTGGTCGAGTGCGGGCTTCCGCAAGGCGGCCGTCGGTCCGCTGGCTGATTTTCTGCGGGCCGACCTGCCGGAGGTCGGCGACTGGTCGCAGACCCTCGGCGACGCTTCGGCCTCTGCCGCCGATGATGTTGCGGGGGCGGCCGACAGTTGGCGGGCATCGGTCGTGTCCGGCTGGCGACGGCTCTGGCAGCGGCGGCTTGAGGTGCTGGCTCCGGCTGGCTGGGCGGCCGATGCAGAGGCTGCCGCCGCGGCCGAGGCGGCTGTTGAGGAAGCCGACAGAAAGCTGGCCGAGATGCTCGCCGATGACCGGGACGACCTGCTTGAGTACCGTCGCCAGCTGCGGCGGCTGGCCGAAATGCAGGCCTCGCCGATGGCCCGCGATCTGCCGTATGTGCAGAAACGAATTGCCGACAAGCGGCGGGAACTCGAGTCTCAGGCAGCCGGCTGGATGAGTCAGGCTGCGGCGATCGGCAGTGAGGTTGTCACGGACTGGGACCGGCCGCTCTCGGCTGCCCAGCGGCGGCTGGCAGCGACTGCAGTCGAGCCAACCCGTCTTTGGAAGGCCGACCGTTTTGTCAGTTGGGCATTGGTGACAATCGGGGCCGGCCTCGTGCTGGGGCTGCTGACCAAGTTTCATGCGGTCGGGGGCATCTGCTTTCTGCTGTCGGTTGTGGCCTCGCAGCCGTTCTGGTTGCCGGCTGCCCGGGCGACCTACGAACAGTGGGTTGAGATCGCCGGCCTGTTGGTGCTGGCGTCGGTGCCGACTGGCGGCTGGACCGGCCTCGACTATTTCCTCATGCCCCTGGTGAAGGGCTGCTGTCCATTGAGTGGCTGCCGCCGCGATATTTCCTGAGCGGCCCCGGGCCGCTTGCCATCAATCACACTCCATCCCCTGCCGAGAACCGGAGAACACCTGCAATGAACCTGACACCTGAACAGAAGACGATCGGGAAAGAAAACTTCAACGACGCCGTGGCGATCACCCGCCGCGACTTTCTCTCGGGCACCGTCGCCGCCGGCCTGGCGACTGGAGCTGGGCTCGGTTCGATCTATTTCGGCTATGGCGCGAGTGTCGGCGACCCCCTCCGGGTCGGTTTCATCGGCACGGGTGACGAAGGCAGCGTGCTGATCGGGGCGCATAACCCCGACTTTCTCAACGTGGTGGCGGTCGCGGACATTCGGCCCTACAACGTCTTCCGCGCATTCCACGGCGACATCTCCAGCCCCAACGCCCAGCGGGTTCGGCCCGGCCTGATGGCGAAGTACGGCTGGAAGACCGAGGACGCCGCCCGTAAGCAGGTGAAGGTCTATGGAGCTTATGAAGACCTGCTCGCCGACGACGACATCGAGGCGGTGGTGATCGCCCTGCCCCTGCACCTGCATGCGGAAGCGGCGATCAAGGCGATGCGGGCCGGCAAGCATGTGCTGACCGAGAAGCTGATGGGCCACTCGATTCACGAGTGCAAAGAGATGGGGCGTACGGCCAAGGCGACCGGCAAACTGCTGGCGACCGGTCATCAGCGGCACTACAGCGTGCTCTATGACAACGCGGTTCACACGATCGGTGACGCCCGGCTGATCGGCGACGTCCATTCGATCCGGGCCCAGTGGCACCGGGGCAACCTGCCCGGCAAGGACAGCTGGAAGCCGCCGCTGCCGGGCGATGAGTCGCTGGCCAAGAAGCTGGCCAGCTGGAAGAAGCGGCTGGAGCAGTCGAAGCCGGCCGAGATCGACATCTGGACCAAGCGGGTGGCCCAGCTTGAAGCCCAGCTTGAGGACAGTGGGATCGACGCCGCCGCCTATGGCTACACCGAGAAGACGCTGCCCGATGGGGCGCCGCGTTCGCCGCTCGAGGAGCTGATCCGTTGGCGGCTCTGGAACCGCACCGGCGGCGGCCTGATGGCCGAACTGGGCAGCCACCAGCTCGATGCTGCCGGCATCTTCATCTCGGCGATGCACGGCAAGGGCAAGAAGGTCAAGCCGCTCACGGTCACGGCCGTCGGCACCCGCAGCATCTTCCCGGCCGACCGCGAAGTCGATGACCATGTCTACTGCATGTATGAGTATCCCGCCCCCGGCTACGAGGAAGACCCCAACAAGAAGATCGTCGTCACCTACTCGTCGATCAACGGCAACGGCTTTGGTGGCTATGGCGAGGTGGTGATGGGCACCGAGGGGACGCTGATCCTCGAGCAGGAGCAGAACGTGATGCTCTACAAGGGCTCGTCCCGGGACACGCGGGTGACCGTCGGGAAGTCAAAGAGCGGCGCTCCGGTGCTCGACACCACCGAGAGCGGTGGTGCGGGGGCGGTGGCGGCGGTCTCGGCCACACCCGGCGATGCCGCCCCGCCCTCCCGTGGCTACACCGAAGAGATGGAGCACTGGGCCTGGTGCATCCGAAACCCCGACCCTGCCAATCAGCCCCGCTGCAAGCCTGAGGTGGCACTGGCCGATGCGGTCATCGCGCTGGTGAGTAACATCGCCCTGAACAACCCCGAGAAGCAGCCGCGGATTGCGTTTGAGGCCGACTGGTTTGATATCGACAGCGATGTCACACCCGAGGGCGTGAAGCCCGA
>CALAZQ010000320.1 GCA_937926325.1 uncultured Planctomycetaceae bacterium
AGCGGTCGCTCGGTCGCCGCCGTGAAAAAACAGCTCTGGCTGCTCCGCCGGCAGCTGCAGGAATGCATCGAAGGAAAACTCTCCACCAGCCAAGGCTGAGACCAGGCACGCTTGAGAATAGCCCCATGCCCCACGACGCAGACAATCAGCAACACCCACCCACTGCCGCTCACAAGGCAGCGGACCGATTTGCCGAACTGTGGACCGACTATCTGGAGGGCCAGCTCAGTCCCACTGGCATGGCCGACCTGGAAAAGCTGCTGGCCGGTGATGAACAGCTGACGCAGCGGGCGGCTGACCTCTATCAGACCCACCGCCGGCTGGGCCTGTTGGCTGAGCGGCGGCTGGCCACTGCGGGCTCGGAGCCCAGCAACCGCTTTGTCGCTGACGTGATGGCTGGGCTGCCTGCTGCCCGCGGGCAGCTGACCGACCGGGTGATGGCCGACATCATGGCGTTGCCAAGCGATGGGCCGATGCAGTCGCGAGCATTCCGGCGGCGTCAACGCCTGATGCTGATCAGCGGCAGCCTCCTGGCGGCCGTCATCGTGGCTGCTGTGCTGGCTGCGAGGCTGCCGATCAAGCCGGTCGTCCCCGAGCCAGCCGTGAACGAGCAGGCGGAGGCCACCGAGCAGGCGGATCAGTCGGCCGTTCGGTTTGCCAGCCTGGCCCGGGCCCGGTTCCTCGACCGGGAAACACCACGGCAGCAGTCTGCGGCCGACCTTCAGCAGACTTATGTGCTTTCGTACGGCTTGGTGGAACTCGCCTTCCCCAGCGGTGCCACCGCCATTCTGGAAGGCCCGGCCGCCTTTCGGGTCTGTGGCGAGTCCTGCCTGGCAGTCGATGCCGGTCGCTGTTCGGTGCATGCCCCGGACGGTGCCGAGGGTTTTCGTGTCGAGACGCCGGCAAGCCACGTGATCGACCGCGGCACCCGGTTTGTGGTGCATGTCGATGAAACCAGCAGCACCGAGGTGCAGGTGATCGAAGGGGCGGCCGACCTGCTGGTCACTGGCGATCCGACCGGACGGGTCTATCGGCTGGCCTCGGGGGAGACGGCCCGTCATGACCCGGCCACCACTGGCCAACCAGTCGTCGCCACCACGGCAGGCACAGGCCAGAGTGGCTACCGACCGCGACTGCCCGACCGGCTGATCCGCTACACCGCGTCGCTTGCCCATCCAGCAGACACGGCGGCGGGTGACACGGGTGGCCCCGGCATCGACACGCTGGAGACGATCACCGTCCAGCGGGACGGCATGGTGCTGACGTACCACGCTGGTGAGTTGATCGGCGTGAAGCTGCTGCAGCTGCGGGCCAGCCGCAACAAGAATAATCTCACCCTGCCGGGCGGAACTGACGTTTCTGCCGCGTCACTGAAGGCAGCGGCCACCCGCCGGGGGCTGCTGGAGACCGACCGGCTGCTGACAACCGGGGTGATCAATCCCGGCGGTGCCGCCGAGCCGCTCACCTCCGATCCGCAGCTGGCGAGCGACGTGGGATCGGCAAATGACCTGACCCCGGGGCTGGCCTTCAGCTTCAACCGGCCGGTTCGAAACGACGCCGGCCCCGACCTGGTGCTGTTTGAACTGCAGATGCTGACCGATCCGCCCGAGAGCGACGCCTTTCGCCTCTCACCGCTGCGGTTCAGCCCCGAACTGCGGACCCACACGGTCAATGCCTATGACATCGACTCAACCTCACCCGAATCGCAGCTACTCGCCCGGTTCCGGCTGTTCACCTTCAGCCGGCTGCCCGGTTCACTCGATGACCTGCTGACACTGCCGACCAATGCCGGCAACCTGCTGCCGGTGCGGGCCCGGGCCAACGCCGTGGCCATCGACCTGTCTGATCTGGGCTACGCCGCCGGGGCCACCTGCGACGGCCTCTTCCTCCAGGATGCCGATGACGACAAGACAACGGTCGACCCGGTGTTCATCGCCGGCCTGCCACCGCTGGGAGCCAGTGACGATGAGCGTTGACGACCGAGAAAAGGATCGCTGTCGTCGGGAAGTGATCATGGTTTGCCCGGCAGCCCTACTGAGGCTCCGACAGCGCCATGATTACTTCATGGCCGTCGACCAGTCGGACGTGCGACGGAAGTTCGGGCCGAGGGACGACGAACGTCGGACTGCAGACCCAAAACTCACGCTGCCGCGGCCGCCGGCGTGTTGGGGGAGGCTGCCTGGCTTCCATCGCGTTGAGAATTCGGCGGACTGCCCGGGCATCAAGGCCCCGGGTCGTTGCTTTGCATTCCGCCAGCACGAGCAGGCTCCCGTCCGCAGAACCTGTCACGGCGTCCCACTCGCCCGCGCCAGCAGTCCAGCTTCGTGCGGCGGGCAGCAGCCGGGTTTGAGGGGCTGCCAGCCTTGGGATCGCCGCCCGGCAAAGTTCCTCCCACGCCTCGGCTCGCAACTGTGGCCAGACATTTGTGAGATAGCGGCGACGATCTACGGCTGCGGCAATCCGAAGACTGCCGCGATGCGCCGCGACCGTTCGAAACCAGAGCCGGAGGAAGGGATCTGCCAGCCGATAGAGCGATCGCTTTGTCCGCCTTTCATTTTCACCAAACGGCACTTCTCGGCAGACGTAGCCCAGTTCCTGCAGTTGCGCAAGCGGCCGAGTGATCGCAGTGGCCGGCGTCTGGAGCCTTCCGGCGACCTCCGACGAGCGGTGAGCACCCAGACCGATGGCGTCGAGCACTGGTCGCAGGGTAATGGCCGACGGCATCTCTTGGCGAAGCAGTCGCTCCACTTCATCGTGAAGCGGGCCCATTGGCGAGAGGACCAGCTCATCGACCGCTGTCTGGTAATCCGCTCCATGGGAGCCGGCCAATTCCCAGTAGCGGGGCATACCTCCCCAGCAAGTGAAGAACTCGAGGGCATCCATCGCACTGTCCGATGCAATCGCTTCAGGCACAAAACCGAATGCCAGCGGCTCCACTTTGAGCACTTCGTCAGCGCGACCGTAGAGTGGGGCCGACGCATCGAGAACGGCCGACTGCATCATGCGCTGGCTCGATCCAGCCAAGGCCAGCGTGATGCCACCTTGCCGTTTTTCACGGTCGATCCATTTCTGAATGACGCTTGGCAGTTCCGGTGCCTGGGCGACAAGATATGGAAATTCATCCAGGACGAGCGGGCCGTGCCACCCAATGGACGCGGCGTCACGAGACAGGCGACTGAAGAACGCCGCCCAGTCGGGATAGTCGACACGGGCGAAGTCAGGCAACACCGCCTCAAGTTCTTCCGCGAGATAGCGACGCTGGATCGTCGCTGCCGACTCATCGGCCACCCAGTAGAGGCCGTCATGCCGTTCCGTCCACTCGGTGAGCAACCGGCTCTTCCCGACCCGGCGACGGCCCCAGACGACGACAAGTGCCGCGGTATTTCGGCGGCCGACCGCGTCGAGACGACGGATTTCCGCGTGACGATTGATGAATTGCATGCGACACCCGGCGAAAGATTATGCACGCAAGCATAATACATGAACGCATAGTTATTCAAACAGCCGTTGACCCCAATCGGCCGCAACTTTTGCCTGCCAGCTGCCCTTACCTCTGTGGCCGGAAAATTTCCTCCTGAGCATCACCTTCATGCGACCTGGATGCCCCTTGTTGACGTCTCTGATCATCCTGTCCACCGTGGCGACCGCGGCCGCCGAGACGGTGCCGGCCGCGGCTGACGATCTCTTTGAGATCCACGCCCGGCCGTTGCTGGTCAGCCACTGCATCCGTTGCCACGGAGAATCGAAGCAGGAGGCGGGGCTCAATCTGGCCACCCGTGCCGGGCTGCTGGCTGGCGGTGATTCGGGGCCGGCCATCGTGCCGGGCAAGCCAGATGAAAGCCTGTTGCTCGAGGCGCTGCGGTATGAGTCGTATGAGATGCCGCCGACGGGCAAGCTTGGCGACCCGCTGATCGCCGGGATCGCCGCCTGGGTTGCCGCCGGTGCCGACTGGCCCGCCGGCACGGTGCTGACCCCGGCCAATCCGATCACCGCCGCCGACCGCGAATGGTGGTGTTTTCAGCCGCTGGCCGACCCGGCTGTGCCCGAGCCGCCGGCTGAATTGTCGGGCTGGTGCCACAACGAACTCGACGCCTTCATCGCCCACCGCCTGGCAGAGCAGGGGCTTAAACCGGCCGCTGCCGCCCCGCCGGGCGTGTTGCTCCGGCGGCTGACGTACAGCACGACGGGGCTGCCGCCTTCGGAACGGCTGCTGGTCGAAACCGGCAGCGGCAAAACGCTGGCTGACCCGGCTGCCCGTGACCGGCTGGTGAACGAACTGCTTGCCAGCAAAACCTACGGCGAACACCAGGCCCGGTTCTGGCTCGACCTCGTCCGCTATGCCGACAGCGACGGCTACCGCGGCGATCATGCCCGGCCGCACGCCAAGGCGTATCGTGACTATTGCGTCCGGTCCTTCAACGCGGACAAGCCCTACGACCGGTTCGTGCTCGAGCAGTTGGCCGGCGATGAAATCGACCCCGGCAACCGCGATGCCGTGATCGGCACGATGTTTCTGCGGCACTGGATTTATGAATGGAACCAGCGGGATGTCGCCACGCAGTGGCAGAAGATTCTTGACGACCTGACCGAGACGACCGCCGATGTCTTTCTGGCCCAGAGCCTCCGCTGTGCCCGCTGCCATGACCACAAGTTCGACCCACTGCTGCAACGCGACTACTACCGGCTGCAGGCGTTCTTCGCCCCCTTCCAGCCGACCGAGGGCAAGCCGGTGGCCGATCTCGCCACCCTTGCGGCCTTTGCCGAGCAACAGCAGGCGTGGGAAGAGGCAACGGCCGACCTCCGCCGCCGCCTTGATGCGATCGAGCGGCCCCTGCTGATTCGGCATGCCAAGGGGCAGCCTCCGAAGATGTTTCCGCCTGAAATTCAGGCGATGATCGCCAAGCGGCCGGAGGACCGCACGCCACAAGAACACCAACTGGCAGAACTGGCGGCCCGGCAGTACACGTTCCAGCCCGAAAAACTCGACAAGCATCTCGATGAAGCCGCCGCCACCGAGCGGAAGCAACTGCGTGAGCAGCTCGCGGCCTACGACAGTCTCAAACCCAAGCCGTTACCAACCCAGGCCTTTGTGGCCAGTGACGTCGGCCCGGTGGCCCCGGTCACCCACATCCCGGACGATCGCACGAAGACGCCGATCCCCCCCGGCATCCTGACGCTGCTTGACCCGGCACCGGCAGACATCGAGCCACCACCACCAGCCCTGAACAGCACCGGCCGGCGGACGGCCTTGGCACGCTGGATCGTCAGCCCAGAGAATCCGCTCACGGCCCGGGTGATTGTCAACCGCATCTGGCAGCAGCACTTCGGCCGCGGGCTGGTCGCCACGCCGAACGAGTTTGGCCATCTGGGGCAGCAGCCGACCCACCCGGAGCTGCTCGACTGGCTGGCCGGCTGGTTCATGCAGGAAGGCTGGAGCCTGAAAAAGCTCCACCGGCTGATCCTCACGTCGGCCACTTTCGCCCAGCGTTCCGACCGGCCGCTGGATGACAAGCTCGCTGAAGTCGACCCGGAGAATCACCTGCTCTGGCGGATGAACCCGCGACGGCTGGCCGGTGAGGAGATCACCGACACAGTGCTGGTTGCCGCCGGCAGTGTCACCAGCGAAAGCACCCAGAAGCGGGCACTCTACAAGCCCGTTCGCCGAAACCGGCCCGACCCGCTGCTGGCCGCCTTCGATCTGCCCGACCGCATCCAGTCGGCCGGTCGGCGGCATCGCACCACAACGCCCAGCCAGGCCCTGCTGTTGGCCAACAGTGACTGGGCCCACGACCAGGCCCGGGCGATCGCCCGGCGGCTGTCGGCGGCCGACGACCCGGCGTTTATAGAAGCCCTTCACCGAAAGCTGTTTGGCCGCCCGGCCACTGCCGCCGAGCGGGACGATGCCGTGAACTTTCTGGCCGCCTATGAGGCGTTGGTGCCAGTGGAGACCGGCCGCAGTGAGTCCGAGCAGCTGGTGCCCATGCCGGGCGAGCTCACGGGGCCGGCCGGGCAGGCAGTCGCCCTGAGCCCTGAGGGAGAGCTGGCGGTGCAGCTGCCGAAGATTGAACCACTGCCTGAGGCTGACTTTACTGTGCAGGCCGTGGTGATGCTCAAGAGCCTGTTCAGCGATGCCAAGGTTCGGACCATCGCGGCGACCTGGTCGGGAGACTATAAGACCCCGGGCTGGTCGCTGGGGGTCACCTCGACCAAAAGCCGCTACCAGCCCCGGAACCTCATCCTGCAACTGGTCGGCAAGACGGAGGACGCCGAAAACATCCATTACGAGGTGGTGCCGTCCGACCTGCGGCTGGAACTCAACCGGCCCTACTTCGTGGCTGCCAGCGTCGATCTCGACGACACCTCGCCGCAGGGCATCACCTTCTTCCTGCGGGACCTCAGCAAGGCCGACGCTCCGCTGCAAACCGCCAGCGTGCCGCATGAGGTCAATCGGGGCATCCGTGGGACCAACCCGTTGCGGCTGGGCCGTCGGCAAGACACCCACAGCTGGGACGGACTAATCGCCCGGCTCAGGCTCGATGCCGCCCGGCTGACAACCGCCGACATTGAGGCCGGGGAGGCGGTCGCCCCGGTGCTCGACTGGCGGTTTGACACCCCCGACGCCATCGGCCGTGACGCCTCAGGCCAGGGCAACCATGCGGCAATCACGGTGAGCAAGAGCAACCGGCTCAGCCCACGCGACCAGGCCCGGGCGGCACTCGCCCATGCCCTGCTCAACACCAACGAACTGCTCTATCTCGATTAGGCTCGATCAGGCTCGACGAGGAACAAGCCATGACCTTTCTCTCTCGCCGTGAAATGCTCACCACTGCCGGGGCCGGCTTTGGGGCGGTCGCCCTCGCCGGGCTCGCCGACAGTGAGGCCACTGCCGCCACCCTTGGGGCTGCCGGCGGCGGCAATCCGCTGGCTGCCAAGCCACCGCATGTCGCCGGCCGGGCCAAGAGCGTGATCTTTCTGTTCATGGAGGGTGGGCCAAGCCACATCGATCTGTTCGATCCCAAGCCTGCCCTTGAAAAACTGGCCGGCCAGCCAGTTCCCGAGAGCTTTGGCCGAGTGATCACGGCGATGGGAGAGTTTGATTCACCGATTCTGCCCTCCAAGCGAAAGTGGCAGCAGCATGGTCAGGGGGGCCTCTGGATCAGCGACTGGCTGCCGCACATGGCCACCCAGGCCGACGAACTGGCGGTGATTCGCTCGTGCTGGACCAACGGCATCAATCATTCCGGCGGCGTCTGCCAGATGAATACCGGCATCCAGTTCGCCGGCCGGCCGTCACTGGGGGCCTGGGTCAGCTATGGCCTCGGCACCGAGAACGAAAACCTGCCGGCCTTCGTGGTGATGCGGGACCGGGAAGACATGGTGGTCAACGGCCCGCGGAACTGGGGCACCGGCTTCATGCCCGCGGTCTACCAGGGGGCTGCTCTGGAACTTGAGGGGCCACCGTTTCCAAATCTGGCGGCACCCGAGCATGTGACGACGGCCCAGCAGCGGCTGGCCCTTGATTACCTGCAACGGCGTAACCGGCGGCACCAGGCCGGCCGCGACGCCAACAGTGAACTGGAGGCGCGGATTCGCTCTTACGAACTCGCCTTCCAGATGCAGGCCCACGCGCCGGAGGCGGTCGACCTGTCAACCGAGACGGCGGAGACCAAGGCCCTCTACGGGCTCGAGAACAAAGAGACCGCCCGCTTCGGTCGCAACTGCCTGCTGGCCCGCCGATTGGTGGAGCGGGGCGTGCGGTTCATCCAGTGCTATCACGGCTCGGGCAGCAAGTGGGATGCCCACAAGGGGATCGAGGCCAACCATGCAAAGATGTGTCGCGAAATGGACCAGCCGGTGACAGCCCTACTGACCGACCTCCGTCGCCGCGGGCTGCTCGATGAAACGCTGGTGGTCTGGGGAGGTGAGTTCGGCCGCACGCCGATGAGTGAGAAGGGTGATGGTCGAGACCATAACCCGTCTGGCTTCACCATGTGGATGGCCGGCGGCGGCGTCCGCGGCGGCACGGTCCACGGCACCACCGACGAGGTTGGCCTGCACGCCGTCGACAACCGCCTGCATGTGCACGACCTGCACGCAACCATTCTCTATCTGCTCGGCCTTGACCATAAGAAGCTGGTCTACCATCACGCCGGCCGGCCCGAACGGATCGACGCCAACGAAGGGCATGTTTACAAGGCGATCACTGGTTGAGCCCTCGCCTTGGGCC
>CALAZQ010000321.1 GCA_937926325.1 uncultured Planctomycetaceae bacterium
GGGGCGAGGATACGCCCAACGCTCCTCGAGCGTTCGCCGACCCCCGAGCCTCCCCGTGCTGGGTGACCTGATCGTGGCCACGGTTCGCTTGGATGCCCACCAGCCGATTGCCTACTCCTGAAAGCCGCCAGCGGAAGCTGGCGGACAGGCCTCCCCCGGGGCCGGCGACGCCCTCGACACTCCCCCGGGGGAAAAAATCGCGAATCGCTTCCTGCCGGGCCTTTGACAATCACGATTTTCAGGGCATGATGTGAGGCTCTCCACAGCGACCGATTGAAGGAGCCAACGATGGCAAAGCAGGTAACTGGACAGGCAAAATTTCAGGTTCCTGGCGGCCAGGCGACGCCCGCCCCCCCGGTCGGCACCTCCCTGGGCCGGTTCGGCATCAACCTGGGCCAGTTTGTCCAGCAGTTCAATGACAAAACCAAAGACGCCGGCGGCATGCCGATTCCGGTCGTCGTCACCGTCTACAACGACCGGTCCTTCGACTTTGTCACCAAGAGTCCACCGGCAGCGGCCCTCCTGAAAAAGGCGGCTGGCCTCGCGAAGGGGTCCGGCGTGCCCAACAAAACAAAGGTTGGCAAGGTGACCGTGGCCCAACTTGACGAGATTGTGAAGATGAAAACTGCCGATCTTCAGGCCCGTGACGACGAACATGCCCGACGCATGATCGAAGGAACAGCCCGCAGCATGGGCATCACGGTCGAAGGTTGAAAACCAGCCGACATCCGCCATACTCCGGGGCTCGTTCGCCCTGCACTCCTGAAAGTCCTCGCCGCCTTTTTCAGCCGTCTCAAGCTTAAGGAAAGATTGCCGTGCCCCTGACGAAAAGGATGAAGGCCGCCCAGGCGGTCAAGCCCGCCGACGACACCCCCCTTCCGGTGGCGGAGGCGGTCGCGGCATTGAAGAAGTTTCCGCCGACAAAGTTCGATCAGACGGTCGAAATTCATGTGCGGCTCGGCATCGACCCAAAACAGGCCGACCAGATCGTCCGTGGCTCAATCGTGCTGCCGCACGGCATCGGCAAGAGCAAACGGGTGGTGGTCTTCGCCAAGGGCAATCTGGCTGACGACGCCCGCGCCGCCGGTGCCGAAGAGGTTGGTGGCGATGACCTCGCGAAGAAAATCAAGGACGGCTGGACCGATTTCGATGTCTGCATCGCCGCTCCCGACATGATGGGCCTGGTCGGCCCCCTGGGCAAAATCCTCGGCCCGCGGGGTTTGATGCCAAGCCCACGAGCCGGAACCGTGACCGCCGACGTGTCCAAAACCGTCAAGGAGTACAAGGCGGGTAAGGTTGAATTTCGAAATGACCCGACCGGCATCGTTCACGCCGCCGTCGGCAAGGCCAGCTTTGATGCCGAAAAACTCGCCGACAACATCACCGCATTTATCGATCACATCCGATCGATGCAGCCGACGGCTGTTCGGGGCCAGTACATCAAAACCGTTGCCATCTCGGCGACGATGTCCCCCGGCGTCATGGTGGCTGCCTAGCCGTCACTTCCGACTCGCTTTCCTTCCTCCAACCGATCCGCAGAGACAATGAGCAAACTTGTCAAAGACCTGATGATGCAGACCCTCCGGTCACGACTGGATGATGTTGGCGAGGTCTTTCTGATCAGCCTGGGCCAGCTTGACGCCCAAAAGACCACCGAACTGCGGCTGGCACTGCGGAAGAAGAAGATCAACCTGCAGCTGATCCGCAACAACCTGGCCCGACGGGCTCTGTCCGACACGCCCCTGGCACCTGCCTTCGAGGGGCAAACCGGCATGCTCGCGGTCTGCTGGGGGGGCGAAGATATCGTCGACTTGGCGAAGGAGCTGGACCGGATCACCGGCCTGCCGGACTACGCCGGCTTTGCGTGCCATGGTGGAGCCATGGATGGTGCAAAGCTCGAGCCGGACGACCTCAAACGGGTTGCCAAGTGGCCGTCCCGAGCAGAGCAGCTGTCGATTCTCTCGGGACAGCTTTGCTCGATGGGCGGCACGATCTCGGGTCAGCTGCTCGCCGGAGGGGCCAACCTGGCCGGCCAACTCGCCGGTCGGATCGACGACCTGGAAAAGGGAGAAAGTGACGCAGCTGCCTGAGGCTGGAACCTGGGTGCAGTTTCGCTTCCAGTCGAGATTGCTTTCCCAAAAAACTGTCAAGCCCAAAACTTTTGGGTCTAGGCAAGGACAAAATTCGTGGTATCACCATAGGTTCGCGATTTCTGACGACGGCACCTGAGGCCAGCCAGAAATCTCCTGCGGATGACAGGCAAACCAGGCCGATGGCACCCGCGAAATCCAAGTATTGTCCCAACGACATTACGACGGATTGCTGACCAACCGCTCGGAACAACTCAACTAGTTTTACCATTTCGGTATGCCCACAGGCACCGGTTTCTCAAGGGAAAGGATCGCGATCGATGGCAACGGCTGAAGCAACAGAGTCAACCCGGGAATTTTCGGCAGACACGAAGGAACTCGGTGATCGCATCGTCGGCCTGACGCTGAAGGCTGCGAAGGAATTGTCCGACTACCTCGACGAAGTCCACGGCATCAAGCCGGCCACCGGAGGCGCCGTGATGGTCGCCGCGGGCGGCGGCGGCGCGGCTGGCGAGGGTGGCGGCGAAGCCGCCGCCGAGAAGACTGAGTTCGACGTCGTGCTCGAATCGTTTGGTGACCAGAAAATCGGTGTCATCAAGGTCGTTCGGGCCGCGACTGGCCTTGGTCTCAAAGAGGCCAAAGATCTCGTGGAAGGTGCTCCGAGCAAGGTCAAGGAAGGCATCTCCAAGGAAGACGCCGAGAAGCTCCAGAAGGAACTCGAGGAAGCTGGGGCCAAGGTTTCGGTCAAGTAAAACACGCAACTGTTCCTATTTGCCGGCCAAGCCCTTGGCGGTTTGGCTGGCAAATGGTATAGTTTTTGCGTGCCCGTTCCTTTGCCAGCAATTCTCGTTGTCTTTTCAGGCCTCTTGTGGTCTCGGCCGGCCCCTCGTGTGCATGGAACTGCCTTTCGGCGACCTGACCATGCCGTTGCCCTGGGTATCCGCGGTGGCCGGCCCGCCGAGGCTGGACGCCGTCTCCCCTGATTCACCGCCGCATCCCGTTCTCCCTGAGGAGTGCTTTTTCATATGGCAACCAGCGCTGTTCGCCGACTCCAGCCCACCGAAATCCGTGCCTTCGGCAGCAACCGCAGCAGCCATTCCATTCCTGATCTGACTGAGATTCAGACGCGGTTCTACGAGGCGTTCCTGCAGCATGACGTGCCGCAGGGCAAGCGGAAGGACCAGGGCATCGAAGGGGTGCTGCAGGAAATCTTCCCGATCGAAAGCTATGACAAGACGGTGCGGCTGGAGTACGTGCGGTACGAGTTGGGGAAGCCCCGCTACGCTCCGGACGAGTGCCGCCAGTTGCGGCTGACCTACGGTCGTCCGCTCCGGGTTTGGCTACGGCTGATTCGTGAGCAGCCGATCGAGGAGGAGGTCTACCTCGGCGATATTCCCATCATGATGGGCGGGGGAGAGTTCATCATCAACGGTGCCGAGCGGGTTGTTGTCAGCCAGTTGCACCGATCGCCGGGCATCGATTTTGTCGCCGATACCGAGTCGACCGATAGGAAGACCTACAACTGCCGAATCATCCCCGAGCGTGGCAGCTGGATTGAGCTGAATGTCTCCAAGAAGGACACGCTGCAGGTCCGCATCGACCAGAGCGGAAAGTTCTCGGCCTTGACGTTGCTGCGGGCGATGGACCCCAAGCTCACCAGTGACGCCGACATCCTCAAGCTCTTCAATAAAACCAAGGTTGAAAAGGTCGCCGGTGGCCGCAGCGTGGCCAAGCTCGAGGGCAAAATTGCCGCCGATGACATTGTTTATCCCAAGGGCAGCGACCGGGCCGGTGAAATCCTCGTCGAGGCCGGCTGCACGATCACCCGTGACAAGTCAGAACTGATCTGCACGTCTGGGTTAAAAGCGGTGGAAGTCATCGAGGGCAATAAATCCAACCGGCTGCCGCTGATCGAGAACAGTCTGCGGGAAGATGCGGATGAGGCCCGGAAGCGGACCGCCGTCGCCCCCAGCCATCAGGACGCCTTGATCCGGATCTACCAGCGACTGCGGCCCGGCAACCCGGCCGCACTCGACAAGGCGGTCACGCTGTTCGACGAAAAGTTCAGAGACACCAACCGTTACCGGCTGGGCCGGGTCGGGCGGTTCCGCATCAATCGCAAGCTGGGCCTCTCGGTGCCGGAAACCGAGATGACCCTGCGGGCCGATGACCTGGTGGCGGCCATCCGGTACATGCTTGAACTGATGGACAGCGACAACGAGTCGGTCGAGGTTGACGACATCGACCACCTCGGTAACCGCCGGCTGCGGACCATCGACGAGCTCGCCAGTGACGAACTGCGGAAGGGGTTCCTCAAGCTGCGGCGAACGGTTCAGGAGCGGATGAGCCTGAAGGACGTCGCGGAAATGACGCCGCGGTCGCTGATCAACCCCAAGAGCATTTCGGCGGCGATCGAATACTTCTTCGGTCGCGGCGAACTCTCGCAGGTTGTGGACCAGACCAACCCGCTGTCGATGCTGACCCACGAGCGGCGGCTTTCGGCGCTCGGCCCGGGCGGTCTCAACCGGAAGCGAGCCGGCTTCGAAGTTCGCGATGTGCATATTTCGCACTACGGTCGCATCTGTCCCATCGAGACACCGGAAGGCACGAACATTGGCCTGATCTCCAGCCTGGCGATCTACTCCGGTGTCGACTCGTATGGGTTTCTGGTGACGCCGTACCGCAAGGTCTCGAAAGGCAAACTGCTCGATGATGTCGTCTGGTTGCGAGCCGACGAAGAACATGAGGCTTACCTCGCCCCGGCCGACGCCCCGGTGACTGCCGGCAAGATTCACGGTGAGACCATCGTGGCTCGCCACCGCGGCGACTTCGTGCTGGTGCCGGCAGACAAAATCGAATACATCGACGTCGCCCCCAGCCAGATGGTCGGTGTCTCTGCCGGGCTCATTCCCTTCCTGGAGCACGACGACGCCAACCGGGCGCTGATGGGCTCGAACATGCAGCGGCAGGCCGTTCCGCTGCTGGTGGCCGAGCCTCCGATCGTGGCGACCGGGATGGAACGTGACGTGGCCGCCAACTCCGGCCTTTTGGTGAGGGCCGCCCGCAAGGGCACCGTGACCTACGTCGATGCCGAAACGATCGAGATCAACGGCAGTGACATCTACAAACTGCGGAAGTATGTCGGCCTCAACGAACGCACCTGCCAAAACCAAAAGCCGATTGTGCAACTCGGCCAGAAGGTCGAGAAGGGTGAAGTGATTGCCGACGGAGCTGCGACCTTCAAGGGTGAACTGGCCCTCGGCCGCAACGTGCTGGTCGGCTTCATGGCCTGGGATGGCTTCAATTTTGAAGACGCCATCATCATCAGCGAGGAACTGGTCGAGGCCGATGTCTACACATCGATTCACATCGAGGAGTACGACATCGAAATCCGTGACACGAAGCTGGGCCGGGAGGAGTTCACCCGGGACATTCCCAACGTCGGTGAGCGGGCCCTCCACAATCTCGATGAGGGCGGCATTGTGCGGATCGGTACCTATGTCCGCCCCGGCGACATCCTGGTCGGCAAGGTCTCGCCCAAGAGTAAGACCGAGCTGACCCCGGAAGAGAAACTGCTGCACGCCATCTTCGGGCGGGCCGGTGAGGACGTGAAGAACGATTCACTCGAGGTTCCCTCGGGGGTTGAGGGCATCGTTATCGCCACCGAAAAATTTGCCCGGCAGATGAGCCTCTCGGAGGAAGAGCGGCGGGACTTCCAAAAGCAGGTCAAAGATACCGAGACCGAGGGCAACCTCCTGATCGCCGAGGCCTTCGGTGGGCTGGTCGCCGAAATCGAGAAGGTCCTGCAAAAGCCGCTGTCGGCGGCTGACGGCAGCCCGTTGGTTCGCAACCAGGACCACAAGGTGGTGGCCGAGCGGGCCGCGGCATTCAAACTTGACGACCTCGATATCCGCTCGCCGCAGCGGAAGGCCGATATCGACAAGATCTATAAAACCCTCTGGCCGGCCGTTGAAGAGGCGATTGATGCCAAGGACCGCCGGCTCAACAGCATGAAGCGGGGCGACGAACTGCGGCCGGGCGTGCTGCAGATGGTGAAGGTCTATGTCGCCGCCAAGCGGGTGATTTCAGTGGGCGACAAGATGGCCGGCCGCCACGGCAACAAGGGGGTGATCGCCAAGATCCTGCCCAAGGAAGACATGCCGTTCCTCGCCGATGGCACCCCTGTGCAGATCATGCTCAACCCGCTCGGGGTGCCGAGCCGGATGAACGTCGGTCAGATTCTCGAAACCCACCTGGGATGGGCCGGCAAAATGCTCGGCTTTCAGGCGGTTACCCCGGTCTTCGACGGAGCCAGCGAGGAGGAAATCAACCAGATGCTGGCCGATGCCGGGCTGCCCCCGCACGGGAAGGCTCAGCTGTTCGATGGCCGTACCGGCGAGCCGCTCGAGCAGGAAACAACCGTCGGTTACATCTACATGCTGAAACTGCACCACCTCGTCGACGACAAGGTGCATGCTCGTTCGACAGGCCCCTATTCGCTGATCACCCAGCAGCCGCTGGGTGGCAAGGCCCGGTTTGGTGGCCAGCGGTTTGGTGAGATGGAAGTCTGGGCCCTTGAGGCCTACGGCGCCGCCTACATCTTGCAAGAACTTCTCACCGTCAAAAGCGACGACGTCGAAGGCCGGACCAAGATTTACGAGAGCATGGTCAAGGGCGAGAACACCCTCGAGGCCGGCACCCCCGCAAGCTTCGACGTGCTCACCAATGAAATCAGGGGGCTCGCCCTCAATATGCAACTTGAAAAACGTCGGGTTTAGGCCTCGGCCGCCTGCGGCGATCGACCAGACCGCCACGGGCTGCCGGTTTCCTTGGTTCTGTTCCCGTTTCAATCGTTCCACCCACCGCCGACCCCAGCAGCCTTTTTCCAGGGAGACCTCTCCGTGAGCATCGGTGAAGCCACGTACGATCGCGTCAATGACTACTCGGCCGTCAAGATCAGCCTGGCCCGTCCCCACGACATCCGCAGCTGGTCGTTCGGCGAGGTGAAGAAGCCCGAGACGATCAACTACCGCACCTACCGTCCGGAAAAGGACGGCCTGATGTGCGAGAAGATTTTCGGACCTGAAAAAGACTGGGAATGTTCCTGCGGCAAGTACCGCGGCATGAAATACAAGGGGATGATCTGCGACCGCTGTGGCGTCAAGGTCACCCACAGCCGGGTCCGGCGGAAGCGGATGGGCCACATTGAGTTGGCCGCGCCGGTCGTCCACATCTGGTTTTTTAAGGCAATGCCGAGCCGGCTGGGCGCCCTGCTCGACATGAAGACGACCAGCCTGGAAAAAGTGATCTATTTCCAGGACTACGTGGTGCTCGACCCCAAGGACACGCCGCTGAAGAAGCAGCAGCTGCTGTCGGAGGAAGAATGCCGTCAGGCCCGGGAGGAATATGGCGAAACCGCCTTCGAGGCCGAGATGGGGGCCGAGGCGGTTCGCAAACTGCTGCTCGGGCTTGACCTGGTTGAGCTCTCGAAGGAGCTCCGCGAGGAGCTGGCCACCACCGGTTCCAAGCAGAAGAAGAAAGATCTGGTCAATCGGCTGAAGATCGTCGAGGCGATCCGGGATAGTGAGAACAAGCCTGAGTGGATGGTGCTCGATGTGATCCCGGTGATCCCGCCCGACCTGCGGCCGCTGGTGATGCTCGACAGCGGCAACTTTGCCACCAGCGACCTCAACGATCTCTACCGCCGCATCATCAACCGCAACAACCGGCTGAAAAAGCTCGTCGATCTCAATGCGCCCGAGGTGATTATCCGCAACGAAAAGCGGATGCTGCAGCAGTCGGTCGATGCCCTGTTCGACAACAACCGTTGCAAGCGTCCGGTGCTCGCCTCGAGCAACCGGCCGCTGAAGAGCCTGACCGACATGATCAAGGGCAAGCAGGGACGGTTCCGGGAGAACCTGCTCGGCAAGCGGGTCGATTACTCAGCCCGAAGCGTGATCGTCGTCGGCCCGACGCTGCGGCTGCACCAGTGCGGCCTGCCGAAAAAGATCGCCTTGGAACTCTACCAGCCGTTCATTATTCGGCGGCTGAAGGACCTCGGCCATGCCGACACGATCAAGAGCGCCAAGAAGATGCTCGAGCGGAAGGACGCCGAGGTCTGGGACATCCTCGA
>CALAZQ010000322.1 GCA_937926325.1 uncultured Planctomycetaceae bacterium
CTGCCGTCACCGATCGAGTGGAATCATCCGATCACAGATGGCGGTCAACGGCCCGGCGGTCGAGGCTGTCAGCAGCAGCGTGACCTGCTGCTGCCGGACGGCGGTCAGCAGGTCGGCCAACGACTGCTGCTCAGCCGCGGTGAGCCCGGCCTCGGGCTCATCGACCAGCAGCAGCCGGGGGCCGATCGCCAGGGCCCGGGCAAGCTCGAGCCGCCGCCGGTCTGCCAACGACAGGTCGACCGCCAGCTGCTGCCGTCGGCTGTCGAGGCCGACGAAGGCAAGCAGCTCGGCGGTTCGGTCGGCTGCCCCACGTGACCACCAGTGCCGCCAGCCTGAAGCGGCGGCAGCCTGTTCAGCGGCAACCAATACGTTTTCCTCGGCTGTCAGCGCGGGAAAGATCCGTGGCTGCCGAAAGGTACGGGCCACGCCGCCACGGGCAGCGACCTCTGGCGAACGCCGGCCCTGCTGCCAGATCGCAACCGCCATGGCGATACCGAGGAGCATGCCGCCACCCAACGCGGTCCAGCCTCGGAGCCTGACCGACCGCTTGCCGGCGGCGAGCCGGTCGAGCGTTGCCGCGTCGAGCGGCAACAGCCGGCGGGGCTCGTTGGCATCGCCTACAAGGTCGCTCAAATCGGGGACGGTCGCCGGACCGATGCGACGGGCGGTCACTGCTGCCTGCAGCTGGTTCCGCAGTTCGCGGGCCTCATCCAGCTCGCGGCGAACCGCCAGCACCGCGCGGCCATCAGCGGTGACGATCCGCCAGTGATCGGCCAGCGGGTCGATGGCCAGCTCGGCCCGAAAATAGCTGCGGAGGCGGCTGGCAAAGGTTGCCGGCGTGAATGGTTCGTCGACTGCCAGCCCTCGTTTCACAACTGCCAGCCAGAGGCTATCGACATCGACTGCCGCGGCCGCGGTCAGCAGGCCGATGAGCAGACCGCTGGTCAGCACGAGCCAGAAGGTGGCCGCCGTGAACGACCGCTTGAGACGGTGCCCGTCGAGACGCACCGAGCCCGAGCTGGCAGTCCGCAGACCACCGATGCAGTCGAGAATCGCTGCCTTGCCGGTGTGCCCGAGCCCGAGCAGGGCGACGGCCTCGCCTTCAGCAACATCAAGTTCAAGCTGTCGCACGGGGACGGTCGAGCCGACCCTGACCGTCAGCCGATCGACGTCGAGCAGGGGAATGTCGGCTGAAGCCGCTGCCCCACCACGACGGAAACCGGACTGCCAGCGGCTCATCGGTGGGACTCCCGCAGTTCGGTGACCAGGCGGCGGGAGGGGAGCAGTCCCTCGGGCCGGAATCGCATCATCGCAATCAGAGCGAGCCCAACCAGCGCCAGCCGCCAGCTGCCCACCGTCAGCGGGCCGGCAGCCGAGGCCGCCGGTTGGAGCTGCTGCAGCCAGGCATCAGCGGCGGGAATCACCACGATGTCGAGCCCAAACAGGATGCCGACCCCCAGCAGAATGCCCGGCAGGCTGCCCAGACCGCCGAGGATGACGGCACAGAGCACCGCCACCGACCGGCCAAAGCCATAGCTGTGGGGATCGCCGGTCGTGCCGAGGTTGGCTGCCGAAAGGCAGCCGGCCAGCCCGGTGATCGCGGCCGCGATGGCGAATGCCGAAAGTCGGACCTGGGTGGTGGAGATTCCGACCGTGGCAGCCGCGACTGGATCCTCTCGAAAGGCGATCCAGCCGCGGCCGACCGCCGACCGCTCAAGGCCGCGGAGAAAAAGCACCACGGCAACCAGACAGGCAAGGGCCAGGAAATAGAACCAGCGGGGATCAACCACAAACGCCCGGCCGAGGTCGATACCGGCCAGGGTCAGCCCTGCCCCCGGGGGCGGAACCGAGCTGAGCCCCTGCATGCCTCCCGTAATCTGCTCGAGGTTGCCCAGCAGCGCCCGAACCACTTCACCAAAGCCGAGCGTGACGACGGCCAGTGAATCACTCCGCAGACGGAGGGTTGCCGCCGCCAGCAGACTCCCGACCGCGGCCGTGATCAGGATGCTGATCACCAGAGCCGGCAGAAAGCCGATTTCCAGCGGGTTGGTCGGCACTGTCAGGATGGCCAGGAGCAGGCCACCGATTCCCATGAAGGCGGCGATACCCAGATGAAGAAGGCCGGCCAGCCCGACAACAACATTGAGGCCGAGGGCGGCGATACAGAGGATCAGTACCGATGTCAGCGGGCCGCCGATGCCGCCAAAGGCATCGGCCAGTGCCCACGGCGCGAGGGCCAGCAGGCCGAAAGTCGGCACCTCCCAGCGCCGGGCCAGCCAGCGTAAAAGACCGGACAGATGCAGCTTGCCAGCCGTCATGCCGCCCTCCCTGCTGCAACCGGACGGCCGAAGAGCCCCTGAGGCCGGAACGCCAGTACCACAATCAACATGAAAAAGACCGTGGCGACGGCCCAGCGGGGGCCTACAAGAGCAACCGAGGCAGCCCGCACCAGCCCCACCAGCAGCCCGCCGACAATGGCCCCCGGCACACTGCCGATGCCCCCCAACACGGCAGCCGAAAGGGCGTAGAGCCCGGTCTGGTAGCCAAGCTGATAGTTGACGGTGGTGGCATGGATGCCGGCAGCGACGCTGGCGAGCCCACCGAGAAAACCGCCGAGAAAAAACGTCGCGGTAATAAATCGCTCGGGGCCGCTCGTCCGGCTCGAGGCCCGGGCGACGGCGGCAACCGACCGCAGCGAGCGGCCAAAACCGGTCCGTCGCAGCAGCACCGACAGACCGACAAAGGCGGGCAGCACGATCGCCAACACGAGCAGGTCGCCAGTCGGCAGCCAAACCCCGGCCGCCAGTCGATCACCGGTCATCACCGCCTCGGGAAAGGCCTGATCGGTCGGACCGATCCAGAGGAGGCCGACATTCATCAGGATGAACGAGACACCGACGGCCGAAACCAACAGCGTCAGGGGCGGGGCCTGCCGCAGCGGCCGATAGATGACGCGGTCAATCAACACATTCAGGCCGCCGCAGAACAGCCCACAGCAAAGGGCGACCAGCATGACCAGCAGCGACCCGGCCACCGGCTCCAGCGGCAGTGGACCGGCCAACGCCAGGAGCGTGACGGCCAGGCAACCGCCCAGCATCACCACATCACCATGGGCAAAGTGGATCAGGCCGACCGTACCGTAGACCAGTGTGTAGCCGACAGCGATGAGACCGAGGATGCCACCGCTGGTCAGGCCGATGAGACACTGGTGGAGGAACGAGGCGAGGGTCACGCGGCAGTCACAACTAGCGAGCGGTGTTTGGCAGGGTTTCGGTGCTGCGAGTCTTACCCACCATCAGGCCCGCCGCCCATGCCAGTTGCGGGAATCGTCTCTTCATAGACGAATCGGCCGTTCCGGACCACGCTCACCGACAGTTCTCGCCGGGTCGTGTCGCCATTGGCATCGACGCTCCAGCGACCAAGCACGCCGTCGAAGTCGGTCATTGCCAAAGCGGCTGCGGTGATTGCCTTCCGGTCCCGGCTGGCGGCCGCCGCGATGGCCCGCAGCACGACGCCTGCCGCCTCATACCCACAGAAGGCAGCGGGTTCAGGCAGGCTGCCATACCGCTGCTTGTAGGCGGCGGCGAAGGCGGCCCCGCGGATCGTGGGACGGTCGGGGGAGGGACCGCCGAAGGTGGCAAAGCACCGCCCTTCGACCGCCGCCGGGCCCGCGGCATCGATGAAGGCCTGATTGAGGCAGCCATCGGGAACGAGCAGCACCGCCTCGCAGCCGGCAGCCGCCAGATCGCGGGCAAGCTGGCCACCCTTCGACTGTGTGCTGCCACCGAAATAGATCAGGTCGGGGTCGGCGGCCACGATCGCGGTGACAAACGAACGGAACTCGGTGGCCTGCGGATCGATCGACGCGTGGGAGAGCACAGCCATGCCCCGCTGTCGGCAGCGATCAGCGAACAGGCTGGCAACCCCACGGCCGTAGACGCCGCCATCATCGACCACGCAGACCCGCCGCAGGCCACGGCCGAAGGCCCAGTCGGCGGCCAGTGGCCCCTGGACATCATCGGCGGGGATCACGCGGACATAGTTGAGCCGGCCGGAAGGCCGATAGATTGCCGGCTCTCCCTGGAGCCCGAGGCCCGGCTTGGTCAGGCCCACGGCGGTGTTGGCTGGTGAGACCATCAGCAGGTCGGCGTAGTTGAGGATGGGGAGTGAGACGCGGGCTGCCGCCGAGTTGAGTGTTCCGATGACCGCCACGACCGCCGGGTCATGAACCGACCGCCGGGCATTGGCTGCCTCACCCTCGCTCGTCCAGCGACCGGCCGCCACCGAGGCATTGTCGAGGTCGAGGTATTTCACCCGGAAGGACCCGGCCCGGCCGCCAGCCTCATCGATGGCCAGCCGAATGCCACGAACAATCGCCTCGCTGGTCGGCCGTGCCGGCCCGGTCCGCGGCAGGCTGGAAACAATCACCACCTGATCCGGCGCTGTCGGCCGACAGCCGGCCAGCCCGAAGGTCAGCAAACACACCGTCGGCAGGATTCGTGATTGCCCCCAAAACGTCATCAACGAGCCCACCCTTCTTCGTGCCCTTCGTGCCTTCGTGGTGAACTGTCCTCGAGCAACCGCCGTCCGCCGGGAATGTCTGCCATCCACCCCGCCGGTGTCACGGCCGCTTCACCAGCCGCCAAGACCGGTGGATGCGGGCGTTGCGAAAATCTTCGGGGATCGTCTGCCGGGTGATCTCCCGGATGGCGTACCGTCGGGCCAGCCGGTCGTCGTCAAGTCTGAACCGGCGGAAGTTGGTTGAAAAGTAGACCACACCTTCAGCCGCAAGATTGTCAGCCACCAGCTCGAGCAGATCGGCATGGTCCCGCTGCACATCCCAGTCGGTGGCCGCCTTGGCCGACCGCGAATAGGTGGGCGGGTCGACCACCACCAGATCGAACGGCTCGCCGCCCCGCCTGAGCCGATGCTCAAGGAAAGCCCGGGCATCGTCCCGGACGAGCTCATGCCGCCGGCGATCGACGAAGCCGTTGGCCGCCAGGTTTCGCCGGGTCCAGTCGAGATAGGTGTTGGAAAGATCGAGGCTGGTGGTCGTTGCCGCCTTTCCCGCCGCCGCCGCCACCGAGAAGCTGCCGGTGTAGCAGAAGAGATTGAGCAGCCGCCGGCCGGCCGCCTCACCCCGAACCAGGGCCCGGGTGGGCCGATGATCGAGGAACAGCCCGGTGTCGAGATAGTCGGACAGATTGACCTCAAACTGCAGGCCGGCCTCCGCGACGGCGAGCGTCGCCTGCCGGTCATCGACCTTTTCGTACTGCCCGCCCGCCCGCTGCCGGCGACGGGTCTTGAGAAAGACCCGGTCGGCCGCGACGCCCAGTTCGGCGGCGGCCGCCTCGACCATGCGGTCGAGCCAGACGTCATGTTCGATCGCCGTCCGGTCGTGGGGCCGCTCGTACTCAGCCGCATGGAGATAGTCGCCGTAGCGGTCGATCACGAGCGGAATCTCGGGGATGTCGCGGTCATAGAGCCGATAGGCCTCGATCCCCTGCCGGCGGGCCCAGCGGCCCAGATGCTTGGCCCGCTTTGCCAATCGTCGGCGAAAGTCACCGAGCTGGTCGGCCACCGTGCGGCCCGCTGCCGGGAGATGTGCCGAGTCGGGAACAGCGGCAGCCGTTCCCCCCGGCTCTGCCTCAGCGGGTGACGGCGGTGGCTCTGTCCGCTGTCGCACGACCAGCTCGACCAGCCGGCAGTCGATCGGCCCGTTGGCCAGCGGCAGCCGGCGATGAGGCTTGAGGCCGATCGCCTTGGCCGTGGCAGCGGGGGCGAGGACTGCCGCCCGCCAGCCGCCGCACCTGAGCTTGAGCCAGTCCCCCAGCCGGCGAAAGATCGCCGCCGCCCGGGCCACCGGCAGCCGCTCGCCGTACGGTGGATTGGTCACGATCAGCCCCGGCTCAGCCGTCGGCACCACCTCCTCAAAGTGCCGCTGCTCGACGGTGATGAAGTCAGCCAGCCCCGCTGCTGCTGCCGATTCCCGCGCGGCGGCGACCGCGGCCGGGTCGAGGTCGCTGGCTTGAAAGCGACCGGCTGGTTCGACGACCCGAGCCTCCAGCTCAGCCACAATCCGCGCTGCCAGCTGGCGGTCGCAGTCGGCGAAGCGAAAGAAGCCATGGCCCTTCCGTCGGGCTCGCAGCAGTCCCGGCGCGATGCCGGCGGCCTGCGTGGCGGCCTCGATCACCAGCGTGCCAGAGCCGCAGAAGGGATCGAGCAGCGGCTCCCCCGGCTGCCAGCCAGCCAGGCCGAGGATGCCGGCGGCCAGCACCTCCGACAGGGGCGCCTCGACCTTGCCCTGCCGCCAGCCCCGCTGATGCAGCGACTGGCCGGCGGCATCGCGGAAGAGCGTCGCCGTGCCGCCAGCCAGATGCAACGCCAGCCGCAGGCTCGCCCCGTGCAGCTGCACATTCGGCCGCCGACCGGTCGCCGCCCGCAGCCGGTCGACGACAGCATCCTTGACCACCTGTGCGGCGTAGAGTGAGTGACTGACAAAGCTGTCGTGGACAACCGCGTCGACCCGCAGGGTCTGGGTCGGCTTGAGCTGGGCCGGCCAATCGATACTGGCCACAGCCCCGTAGAGCGACTCGGGCGAATCGACCGCAAACCTTCCCAGCGGCTCGAGCACCCGGATGGCGGTGCGGCTTTCCAGGACCGCCCGGTAGAGCGTCTCGGTGCTGCCCGAAAACTCGACGGTGCGGCGGCCGACCCGCAGCTCAGTGCCTCCGGCTGCCTCAAGCTCAGCCGCCAGCAGCCACTCCAAACCGTCGAGGGTCCGGGCGGTCAGTCGCGGCGGCTCATCTGCCGCAGCAGGCAGCAACGGCCGCGGCGCAGGGGGCTGTTCAGGAAAGGATGGCATACGCCCCTCGCGGCTGTCCGCTCCATCGACTCGCAGGCGGTCGGACTGATCGCATCACTCAGCGGCGGCGGCCACCTTGGCGAAGCGATCCTGCATCGCCTGCACCGTCAGCGGCTCATGCCGCAAGGCCTCCATCGCCCGGACACAGGCCTCAGCCGCCGGCAGGGTGGTGATGCAGGGCACGCCATAGAGCACGCTGGCCGCCCTGATCCGGCCCTCGTCGGTGCGGGCCCCTTTGCCGCGGGGCGTGTTGAAGATCAGCTGCACCCGGCCGTCGATCAGGTGATCGATCAGGTTGGGATGCCCTTCCTGGAGTTTCTTGATCGGCTCGACGGGCACCCCCGCCTCGCTGAGGGCGCGGGCGGTGCCCGAGGTCGCGATCAGGCTGAAACCCAACTCGACCAAGCGTCGGGCGACCCCGACCATCGCCTGCTTGGCCGGCTCGCTGGCGACGCTCAGAAAGATCGTCCCCGACTCCGGCAGCACCGTGCCGGCAGCGAGCTGCCCCTTGGCAAAGGCGATGCTGAAGTTGTCACTCACCCCCATCACCTCGCCGGTGCTCCGCATCTCCGGTCCCAGGGCGATATCGACTCCGGCAAACTTCACAAACGGAAAGACGCTCTCCTTCACGCTCACATGGGCCGGGACCGGATCGACGACGACCCCCTGCTCGGCGAGGCTCTGCCCCGCCATGACTTTGACGGCAATTTTCGCCACCGGCACCCCGGTCGCCTTGGCCACAAAGGGCACGGTCCGGCTGGCCCGCGGGTTGACCTCGATCACATAGAGGGTCGGCCCGGCCTCCTCCCGCTTGACTGCAAACTGGACGTTCATCAGCCCGACCACCCCGAGGCTCTTGGCCAGACTGGTGGCCGCCTGCTTGATGACGGTGATCGTCTCGGGGGCGAGGCTGTGCGGCGGGATGCAGCAGGCGGAGTCGCCCGAATGCACGCCGGCCTCCTCGATGTGTTCCATCACGCCCGCCACGATCACCTCGGTGCCGTCCCCGATGCAGTCGACATCGACCTCGATGGCATCCTCGAGAAACCGGTCGATCAGGACCGGCTGGCCCTGGGCGACGGCGAAGGCCTCGGCCACGAACCGTTCGAATTGGGCCTGGTCGTAGCAGATCTCCATCGCCCGGCCGCCGAGCACGAAGCTGGGCCGCACCAGCGACGGATAGCCGATTCGGGCCACCTCGCGGCGGGCCTGCTCGAGGGTGCGGGCGATGCCGCTGGCCGGCTGCTTGAGGCCGAGCCGCTCGAGCAACTCGCGGAACTTCTCCCGGTCTTCGGCCTCTTCGATGGTGTCGACACTGGTGCCGATGATCGGCAGGCCGGCGGCCGACAGGGCCCGGGCCAGATTCAGCGGCGTCTGGCCGCCAAGCTGGACGATCACGCCATCGGGGTCGATCCGGTCGGCGATGTTGAGCACATCTTCGGTGGTGAGCGGCTCGAAAAAGAGCAGGTCGCTGGTGTCATAGTCGGTGCTGACGGTCTCGGGGTTCGAGTTGACCATCACGCTTTCGATGCCGAGCTCGCGGAGGGCGAAGCTGGCATGGCAGCAGCAGTAGTCAAACTCGATCCCCTGCCCGATTCGATTGGGACCGCCGCCGAGAATCATCACCCGCTTTCGGCCGGCGGGCTTCGGCGGCGTCTCGTCCTCGTCCTCCCAGGTCGAGTAATAGTAGGGAGTCTCGGCCTCGAACTCAGCAGCGCAGGTATCGACCGCCTTGAAGGTGGCGAGAATGCCGCGGGCCTTGCGGTCCTCCCGCACGTCCAGTTCGGCGGCCCCGAGCATCCAGGCCAGCTGGCGGTCGGAGAAGCCGGCCTGCTTGGCCCGCCGGAGCAGCCGGTCGTCGCAGCCAGCCAGGCTGCCGGCGGCGCGAAGTTCCCGCTCGACTTCGACGATCTGGACGAGCTGGTCGAGGAACCAGGGGTCGATCGCGGTCAGTTCATGCAGTTCGGCAAGGCCGACGCCGGCCAGGATCGCATACCGCAGATACCAGATCCGGTCGGGGTCGGGCCGGGCAACCCGGGCCTTGATGTCATCGAGGGCGGGCTGCTGCGGGGTGCCCCAGAGGTCTTTGCCGTCGCAGCCGAAGCCGAACGAGCCGACTTCGAGGCCGCGGAGGGCCTTTTGAAACGCCTCCTTGAAGGTCCGGCCGATCGCCATCGTCTCGCCGACGCTCTTCATCTGTGTCGAAAGTTTGCTGTCGGCCTCGGGGAATTTTTCAAAGGCGAACCGGGGGACCTTGACGACGACATAGTCGATCGAAGGCTCGAAGCAGGCCTTGGTCTTCCGGGTGATGTCGTTGGCCAGTTCATGCAGCCGCCAGCCGACGGCGAGCTTGGCCGCGATCTTGGCAATCGGGAAGCCGGTCGCCTTGCTGGCCAGGGCCGAGGACCGACTGACCCGGGGGTTCATCTCGATGACGATCATCCGGCCGGTCTGGGGATGCACCGCAAACTGGATGTTGGAGCCGCCGGTCTCGACACCGATGGCCCGGATCACCGCGAAGCTGGCATCCCGCATCCGCTGGTACTGCCGGTCGGTCAGGGTCATCGCCGGGGCGACGGTGATGGAGTCGCCGGTGTGGACGCCACAGGGATCGAAGTTCTCGATGCTGCAGATGACGACGGCGTTGTCGTCGGCATCCCGCATCACCTCCATCTCGTATTCTTTCCAGCCGAGAATCGACTCTTCGACCAGCACTTCATTGACCGGTGAAAGGTCGAGCCCCCGCTGCACCTTCTGGTCGAACTCCTCGCGGTTGTAGGCGACGCCCGACCCCGAGCCGCCGAGGGTGAAGCTCGGCCGGATCACCGCCGGCAGGCCGATCTCCGCCAAGGTCTCCCGGGCTTCGGCCAGCGAACCGACCAGCCGGCCCCGGCAGGTGTCGAGGCCGATCTTCTCCATCGTCGCCTTGAACTGTTCCCGATCTTCGCCGCGCTTGATGGCGGCGGCCCGGGCCCCGATCATCTCCACACCGTACTTTTCCAGCACCCCGTGCTGGTCGAGTTCCATCGCCAGGTTGAGGGCGGTCTGGCCGCCGAGGGTCGGCAGCACGGCGTCGGGCCGCTCGGCCGCGATCACCTTTTCGAGCATCTGCCAGGTGAGCGGCTCGATGTAGGTCCGATCGGCCGTCCCCGGATCGGTCATGATGGTGGCCGGGTTGGAATTCACCAGCACCACCCGATAGCCATCGTCCCGGAGGGCCTTGCAGGCCTGGGTGCCGGAATAGTCGAACTCGCAGGCCTGGCCGATGACGATCGG
>CALAZQ010000323.1 GCA_937926325.1 uncultured Planctomycetaceae bacterium
GTTAGCTGGCCGGGAAGTTGGCCTCATTGGCGAGGCTGTTGAGAAAGACACGGGCCTTGCCGTACTCGCCTGCAGGGTAGTCGTCGATGTGCTCCTTGAGCACTTCGATGAATTTCGAGACGGTCTGCTGGATGGCCTGGAACTCTTCAAACTGGAGGCCGCTTCCAGAAGTGGACCGCTGGGCGAAGAGGTTGTCGAGTTCGGAGCGATAGGGCTCGAAGATGCTATCCTGCAGGACCAGTGGGTATTCGATGTGTCCGGTGACGGGATCGAGTTGGGTGGAACCGAGTCGTGGAGCGGCCATCTTCTGCGACAATCGAATGGCGGTTTCGTGCGAGACTTTCGGCGGCGCTTCCTCGGCCCGGGCCTGCCGATTGATTTTCCGCATCTCGAAATAGGTTTCGGTCCATTTCTTCCGGTTGTCGATCTCGAGCGTCTTGGCCTGCTCGTAGTTTTTTGCCGCCTCTGAGTTCTGCAGGTTTTGGTAGCCCTGTGCCCGCATCATTGCCGCCATGCCATAGTCCGCCGCCTGCTGGGCTGTCGAGGCATAGTTGCCGCGGCCCCAGCCCCACCCGCGGCCCTGGGCCATGGCCGCATTCATCAGCAGCCCGCAGCCCAGCGTCACGATCACAAAAAACCGATTGAACCCCGGCGGTTTCAGGGAAGCCGCAGACTTCTTGCTCATCATCGACCTCGGTTGAAAAAAGCTCGGCCGGTCACACTCGTTCGGTCCGGCCTGTCTTCTCAGGAATTATCTTCCCTGACCGGCTAAAGTATACTTCAGGCCGCAAGATCGTGCGATCTCGGGAACTGACCGGAACCGTCTCGCGTTTTCGAGCAGTTGCCGCCGTGGTCGCTGGCATACCTTCGGTCTGCGTCATGTCAGGCCCGCACGAGAACGATTCACCACCACGCCGGAAAGTAGATCTGATGAGCAGGCATCGCTGGACACTCGCTTCCTCCGTGTTGGTCGGCATCGCGTTCGGTCCGCCGGGCTGTGCCCGTCGCGAGGCCGACAAGCCGTCACCCGTCGTGCGGGTCGATCAACCGCCCGCGGCAGAGGCCGAGCCGATGGTGGCTCCGCCGGCGGCTGCGCAGTCTGAATCGGCGCCGGCTGCAGTCGACGAGCAGCCGGGAAAGCCTGCAGCGGCGGCCGCTGGGTCAGCCCCCTCCGGGCCAGCTGCTGAGGAAACGCTCCCGGCAGCGACCGGGGGACGCAAAAAGCTGCCACAACTCCGTGAGGAGCTGGCTGCCTCGACGAATCCCGACGCCACGCTTCAGCTCATCGATCTGATTGGCCGACGTCGCGGTGGTGCCCGCGAAGCACTGCCCGATCTTGTTGGCCTGACGACCGCGAGTGACCCGCGTGTTCGCTGGCATGCAGCCCGTTCAATTGGGCTTATCGGGGAGGACGCGATTTCGCAGATTCCTGCGCTCCTGAAGCTCTTGCAGGATGCCGATCCGGTAGTGGCGACGCAGGCCGCCGCTGCGATTGGCCACATTCGTGAAGATGACAACCGCACCGAGCTTCCTGCTGCCGATGCAGGGTTGTACGAGGACGCAATCACCCAGCTTGTTGCCGCCCTGGTGCACAGTGATGCACGGGTGAGGCGGGCCTGCCTGCGGGCGCTCCGGCAGCTTGATCCAGACCCCGAGCAGGTCATGCCGGTTGTCGACGGTGTGTTTGCGGGGAACGACCCGGCGGTCATCCTGCCCGCCCTCAACAGCATTGCCGACATGGGAGCAGCAGCGGTTCCATTTTTGGTCGAACGGCTCAAGCGGCCGCAGGGACGGTACTGGGCGAGCGTTGCCCTGACAGAAATTGGGCCTGCCGCTGCCGCCGCCACCCCGGCGTTGGTCGAGGCGTTGGCCGAAAGCCCACCGGAGGAGCAGCTGCAGGAAATTCTTGCCCTTGCCGCCATCGGCGAGCCGGCCCTGGCGGCGGGTGACGACCTGATTTCACTCTATGCTGAGGGCGAGCCATCACTTCGCGGTGTTCTGCTCTACACGCTGGGCAAGCTGAAGGTAGCCAAGGCTGAGCCATTGCTTGCCGAAGTGGTGGCAACCGGGGCACCGCGGCTGGCAGCCACCGCTGCCTGGGCCAGGGTCAAGCTCGACCCGGAAAATGCCGAGCTGGTCGATGACGCCGTCGAGAGACTGCTGACCCAATGCGAAAGTGAGGAAGAGTTTGCCAGAGTTGCAGCGGTATCGGCGTTGTCCGATCTGGCGGCAGACCTCGATCAGGAAACGCGTCAAGCACTGGCGGCGCGGTTTGCTTCGATGCTCGAGGATTTCTCGGACCGGGTCCACAACAACGCGGCAGCAGGCCTGATCCGCCTTGGCGGTGATGCCGTCGCGACAGTCACTCAACTGCTTGCTGATCCAGTGACAGAAATGCCCGCGCTGCGGATTTTGGCCGCAATCGGTGGCCCGGCGGCAGCGGCGGTTGAGCCACTCACCGAGCGGATCGACGCCGAGGACAGTGCCGTTGTGAGTGAGGCGATTCTGGCATTGGCGGCGATCGGGCAGCCTGCTGCCGCCGCCGTTGACCGCCTGCTGCCGCTGCTTGACGAATCGGCTGACGGACAGGCCTCGGCGGTTCGGTATGCCACGGCTTATTGCCTCGGGCGGATCGGGGCACCGGCGGCGACCCCCGCCGTGGAATATCTGGCAAAGCTGGCAGAATCGGATGATCAGATGCTTGCCACGGTGGCGGTCTGGGCGGCCCTCCAGATCGAGCCGGACAATCAAAGTCGGTTTGAACAGGCGGTCCCCATGCTGACGGCCGCACTCGAAGCGGACACGCAGACGGTCCGGCTTGAAGCGGCCATAGCGCTTGGCGATCTCGGCAGCCGGGCCAAGGAGGCGATCCCCGCCCTTGAACTGCTGGCAGAAGATGACCCTATTCGCAGCATCCGCGACGCCGCCCGGCAGTCGCTGAGAAAGATCCGCTGAAGTCAGCTGTCCGCGGCTCCTGGCGA
>CALAZQ010000324.1 GCA_937926325.1 uncultured Planctomycetaceae bacterium
ACGTCGAGGTTCCTCACGTCGAGGGCGTGACGTTCGATGAACTCGCGGCGGGGTTCCACCTTTTCACCCATCAGCACCCGGAAGAGGTCGTCGGCGGCCGCCGCGTCGTCCATCGACACCCGCAACAGGGTGCGGTTGGCCGGGTCGAGGGTTGTCTCGCGGAGCTCTTCTGCGTTCATCTCACCGAGCCCCTTGAACCGGGTGATCGACAGCCCCTTTTCGCCGGCCCGGCGTACGGCTGCCAGCAGCCCCCGGAGGTCTTCCAGGCCGATCTCACTCTCACCCCGCCTAAGGGTGTACCGGGGCTCCTCCGTACCGGTGCGGTCCTCGGGCAGCAGGGCCTCGACGCCAAAGCCCATCGCCTCAAGTTCCTTCATGCCGGCGTTGATGCTCCGCACCTCGTGCAGCTCAATTACGATCAGCTGGTCTCCGGTGGCCTCCGGCTCGGCCGCTCCGCCGCCGCCCGGCTTGTTCTCGTCGGCCTTCCCGGTGGCCAGCTCACCGCCGGTCTCCTGCTCTTTGCCCTCCACGAAACGCTCGAGATCGTCGCGGCTGGCAAACCAGTGCTCCTCGGCCCCGTAAAAGACGTGGTAGAGCGGCAGCTTGCCGCTGGCTGCGTCACGGCGGGCGGCATGGTCCCGCAAGCTGATGCCGCGGCGTTCCAGCGCCAGCAGGGCATCCTCGAGGCCAGCCAGCGTCCGGCAGAGCTTCTGCATGTCGTCACCGGCGATTTCACGGCCGTCGCCCGGCAAGAAGACACCCTCGCCCAGCCCCTGGTCGAGCAGCTGGTTCTTCATCTCCTCTTCGGTCTGGACGTAGTAGACCTGCTTCTTGCTCCGCACCCGGAACAGTGGTGGCTGGGCCACATAGACATGGCCGGCGGCGACCAGCTGGTACATCTGCCGATAGAAAAAGGTCAGCAGCAGGGTGCGGATGTGCGAGCCGTCAACGTCGGCGTCGGTCATGATCACGACCTTGTCGTACCGCCGCTTGCTGAGATCGGCCTCCGGCCCGATGCCGGCCCCGATCGCCGAGATCACACTGCGGACCTCCTCGTTGGCCAGCACCTTGTCTTCCCGGCTCTTGTAGGCGTTGATGATCTTGCCCCGCAGCGGCAGGATCGCCTGATACTCCCGCAGCCGGCCCCCTTCCGCCGAACCGCCGGCTGAGTCACCCTCCACCAGGTAAAGCTCGCACTTGGTCATGTCCTTGCTGGTGCAGTCGCGGAGTTTTCCGGGCAGGCCGCCGCCGGAGAGGGCGCCTTTGCGTTCCCGCAGCAGGGCCTTCGCCTTCTGGGCGGCGGTGCGAGCCTCGGCGGCCAGCACACCCTTTTGCACAATCGCCTTGGCGGTCTTGGGGTGCTCCTCGAGATACTTCGCCAGAAACTCACCGACCGCCGAATTGACGATGCTCTCGACCTCGCTGTTGCCCAGCTTGGTCTTGGTCTGGCCCTCGAACTGCGGGTCGGGCACCCGCACGCTCACCACGGCCGTGAGCCCCTCGCGGATGTCGTCACCGGTCGGCGTCAGGTCCTTGTAGATCCCCGCCTTCTTACCATAGGCATTGATGCTGCGGGTCAGGGCCGAGCGGAAGCCCGAGACGTGGGTGCCCCCCTCGTTGGTCGAAATGTTGTTGACATAGCTGTGCAGGTTCTCGGTGAACTCCCCGGTGTACTGCAGGGCGATGTCCCAGGTGACCCCCTCGTTTTCCCCGGTCAGCGAGATCACGTCAGGGTGCAGGGCATCGCTCGAGCGATTGAGCCACTCGATGAATTCTTCGACGCCGCGCTCATAGAAGAACTCTTCGGTCCGGCCACTGCCGGTGTCGGTGAAGATGATCTTCACGCCGGAGTTCAGGAAGGCGAGTTCCTGCAGCCGGCGGGCGAGGATGTCACCGGAGAACTTCGTCTGGGGAAAAATCTGGGGGTCGGGCTTGAAGGTGGTTTTCGTGCCGGTGCCGGTCGCCGTGCCCATCTTGCGGACCGGGCCGGCCGGCTCACCCCGCTGGTACTCCTGCTGCCAGAGATGGCCATCCCGGCCCACCTCGACCTCGCACCACTCCGACAGAAAGTTGACCACCGTCACGCCGACGCCATGCAGGCCACCCGAGGTCTGGTAGGCGCCCTTCTCGAACTTGCCGCCGAACTTGAGCACCGTCATCACGCCTTCCAGCGTCGAGACCTCACGGTCCATCTCGTCGGAGAGCTGCCGGTGAATGTCGGTCGGGATACCGCGGCCGTCATCCTCGACCGTCACACTGCCATCGACGTTGATCGTCACCGTCACCCGCTTGGCATAGCCGGCCATGCACTCATCGATTGAGTTATCGACCACCTCATAGACCAGGTGGTGGAGGCCACGGGAGGTGTTGTCACCGATGTACATGCCGAACCGCTCGCGAACATGGTCGCGGTCGGAAAGGTGCTTCAGATCGGTACTGGTGTAGCCGGGCCGGGTGGGGTCATCGGCGGGTGACGGAGCAGATTCGGCCATGGACAGCTTTCAAATGGGGAATGGATGGCGTGAGAAAGGAAACTGAGCGGTCAGCGGCCGGCATCAATCAGCAGCCGGCAGCGGATATCGGTGATGCCCTCGGCCGGCACCAGCTGCTGCAGCTCGGCGAGCACCGCCTGCTTGTGGAAGCCGAACTCCTGCACCAATGCCGAATGGCTGACAAACACCTCGAGCACCCCCCTCCGGATGATGCCCGGCTGCGAGCTGCCCTGGAGGCTGGCTGGTGCCACTTCGGCCCAGGCTTTCTGCAGGGCATCGCTGCCCTGCTGCCGGTCGTAGCCGGTGCGGGCCAGCAGCCGGGTCAGCAGGCTGCCGAGCGGACGGGGTTCGGACATGGCACCAGATAATGGGGGACGCGGGCATCGAGACGGCTCCGGCCTAGTCGGCGGCCAGCGGCATGACGCAGTAGGCATAGCCGTCTTCGGTGCGGCAGACACAGGCGCTCTGGCCGTCGGTCAATTCGATGTCGATGCCGGTTCCGGGATCAAGCACCCGCAGGAACTCACTGACGAACTTGGGGTCAAGCTTGATCGACACTGCCTCGCCGGTGAACTCCAGCGGCATTTCAACCCGGCTCTGGCCACTTTCGGCCGACTGGCCCGACAGCACCAGCTGGCCCGGCTCAAAGCTGAAGTCGACCCCCTTCGACTGCTCACTGGTGACGATGGCCGCCTGCCGCACCGCCGAGAGCAGTGGGCCGGTGACCACCTTTACGGTGACCGCCTCGGGCCGGTCAGGGAAGACGTCCCGCCACCGCGGAAACCGCCCCTCGACCAGCCGGGCGGAGATCGTCGTGTGGCCGGTCTGCATCAGGATGTCGCTCCCTTGAACCGCCAGCTTCACCGGAGCGTCGGTGTCGCCAAGGCTCCGCTCGATCAGCTGCATCGCCCGGGCCGGCACGATCGGCTGGGTGGCCGGGGGCTCGCCCCCTTGGACCGCTGCCGGTCCCTCCATCTTGGCCAGTCGGCGGCCATCGGTGCCGACGGCGATCACACCCGCATCGGTCAGCTCGATCAGGACGCCACCGAGGGCGTAGCGGCTCGACTCGTTGTCGGTGGCGAAGACTGTTCGCCGCACCAACTCGCGGACGAGCGGAGTGGCCAGCTCAAAGCAGGCGTCTGCCGGAAAGGTTGCCACCGAGGGAAACTCCAGCGGATCTTCTGCCGGCAGCCGGAACTGGCTGCGGGCCGCCTTGACCACGGTGGCGGTGCCATCGGACTCGATCTCAAAGCTGGTCCCGGGCGGACTCTCGCGGACGATCGCCATCAGCCGGCCACTGGGCAGCAACACACTGCCCGGGGCCGAGGTCTCCACGCCCTCGACCTCCGTCCGGACACCGATCTCGAGATCGGTCGCTGACAGCACAGCCGTCGGGCCATCGACGTCGAGTTTGACGTTGGTGAGGACCGGCTTGGTGGAGCGGGATGGGACAACAGCAGCCACTGTCTGGAGGGCTGCCAGCAAGGGTTCACGCGTGCAACGCAGATTCATCGGGAGCGATCGTCCACTGGGAAACGTCTTTCAGAGAACCGGCCCGAGCGGGCCTGGCGGAACCTGAACAACAGTCCGCCAACCACCTCGCCGGAGACCCATCAATCTACCCGATTGAGCGTTCGTTCGCAGGCCGATGACCAGGGTTTTTTTCCCCGGTTCTGGCCGCCTCTCGGCACTCCTGTTTTTCCTTTTAAAAAGAAAAAGAACAGGAGAAGACAGCAGCCTTAATGCCCAGAATTATCAGCAGAGTCCCCAGGCTTCACCACTACAGCCGTCGCCGACTGGCCCGGCGAAGACGGTCCTCAACATTGGTTTTTTGCGATGTTTTCGGCCTTTCCCGCGCTGGCTGGTGTGGTCGGGCGTGGTGGAAGGTTTGGCGGCAACGCGTTGCAAAACTGTTGGCCATCGTGGCAGTCGCGGGTTGGTGACCAGCAGGGTTGGCAGCAGGTTCGATGCTGGAGCGGTGGGTGGCTGTCGCCGGTTTGTGGTCGAGAACGGGCTGGGGTTCTGCAGGCCCGACGTCTGCCCGCAGCAGACTGACCGACCGTTCCTGACGGCTGCTGCTGCGTGCAACGCAATCAACAACTGTCCGACAGGTCGGCTGACCGTGGACGAAGGCTTTCCAGAATGGCCTGGAGGTCGCCGGCAAGAGCCGGATCGGTCCGCAGCAGCCGGGCGGTGACCCTCAGGCTGTGCAGGATCGTCGTGTGATCGCGGCCGCCACAGGCATGGCCGATGGCATGGGTGCTTTGGCCGGTGAGCAGCCGGAGGCAGTGGATGGCCAGTCCCCGCGGCCGGACATGGCAGCGGCGTTGCGAGCCGCCGAGAATGTCCGCCGGCCTGATCGCATAGTAGCGGGCCACGGCGGCGATGATGCGGCGAACGGAAGGTGGTCGTTCCGGCCTGGCCTGCCCGTCGGCAGGTTCAGCCCGTTGCAGCGGGACAAGCAGTCCGCCGGTCAGCCGCGACTCCAGTGATGGATGGAGTGACAGACAGGCCGGGTGCTCCGGCAGCGTGACTGCGAGCAGGGTGGGGGTCTGGAGGATGGCATCGAGCAGCTGGCAGAGCAGCAGCTGGTTGTTCCTGGGGCTGGCGGCCTGATCGATGCGATTGACCAGAATGGCGGTGGCCTTGGCGGCGTTCTCTGCCGGCTGCTTCCGGTGCCGTTCCCGAGGGTTCTGTGGGTTCGGCCCGAACACCAGCAGTTTCCGCAGCGGGTCAAGCGTGCCGTCTTCCCGGCAGCGGCGGAGTTCCTTGGCCAGCTGCCGGCCGTCACAGCGGGTCAGCCGCAGTGGTGAGCCGCGGGGCGTCTCACGTGCGGCGGTGGAGGTCTGGTCCTGCCACTGCCGGCCGACTTCCAGCAGCCAATCGGCCTGTCGCCGGGGTGTTCCCCCGGTGCCGACCAGCAGTCTGCCGACGGGGTTGAGCAGGCTGCTGACCTTGCCGCTCGGCCTGCCTTCGCCGGCAAGAATCTGAACAATGCCCAGTTCGATGGCCCGCCGGGGCAGATGCTGAAGCCCGGCGAGATCAGGGCTCTTGCGGACGGCGGTACAGGCAGGGGACATCATGCGGCCGCAACGTGCACCCTGTGGGGCAGATGAGTAGGCAAGTCCGTGCCGCGAATTGGGCCGCCTCCCAGAGGCCCACCGATCGCGGGCAGCCTACGGGATGCCGATCAGGGTCGCAAACTGTCCAGGTGGTTTCGCCCGCTGGTGGGGCCGGGCCGCAGCGAAGCGAGCAACTGGCCGATCCGGGCGACCGCCTCGTCGATGTCGCCGGCAGTGGTCGAACAGCCGAAGCTGAAGCGGACGGCTGTCTGGACCAGCCGCCGGTCGAGGCCCATGCCGATCAGGGCGGGGGCGGGCTCGCTCGAGCCGCTGGCACAGGCGGTGCCGGTGGCCACGGCCAGTCCAGCCAGATCGGCCGCCATCACGAAGGCCTGCCGGTCAATGCCGGGGAAGGCAATGGTGCTGAGATGCGGACTGCGGGGGCCGGCGGCGGCGATGACGACCGGCTCGAGGCCGGCTTCGCGGCTGTGGGCCACCAGCTGCTGCTCAAACTGGTGCCGCAGGTTCTCCAGCCTGGCCGCCTCGGCCTGTTGCCGAGCGACCGCCAGCGCCACTGCCAGCTGGCAGCCGGCAATCAGGGCCACCGGCTCGGTTCCCCCCCGCAGCTGAAACTGCTGGGCACCTTGCAAGAGTGCCGCCAGGGTGAGGCCCGGTCTGAGCATCAGGCAGCCGATGCCCCGCGGGCCACCAAACTTGTGCGGCGCAAAGCAGAGGCTGGTCACCCCGAGGCTGTAGAAGTCGATCGGCAGCCGGCCGACTGCCTGGGTGGCATCGGTGTGCAGCAGGCAGCGGGGTGCCTGCCGCGCGAGCAGGCCTGTCAGGCCGGGCAGGTCTTCGATGCTGCCGGTCTGACCGCAGGCCAGCGTGGTGGCCAACAGCTGCGTCGCCGGCTGAGCGGTGGCCGCCTGATCTTCAGCAGCAGTCAGCCAGTCGGCCACGGCCGCCTGATCGAGCTGCCCCGTCGCAGTCAGCGGCAGGCTGGTCTGCTCGGCCCGGTTTCCCGCAGCGACGGCGGCCAGCCGCAGGCTTTCGTGGTCGCGGGCACTCGTGGCCAGCCGCAGGGGCCGGTCGGTTGCCCGCCCGGCCGGCAGCAGTCCGTGGACGGCCAGGTGGTTGGCCTCGGTGGCACCGGAGGTGAACACCAACTGGGCGGTGGGGCAGCCCAGGTCGGCCAGCAGCTGCTCCCGGGCCTCGTCAACAAGCCGGCGGGCCCGCCGGCCGGCGGCATGGGGGCTCGATGGATTGGCAAAGACCTCGGCCTGCACCTGAGCGACCCGCGCGGCCACCTCAGGATCAAGCGGCGTGGTGGCGGCATGGTCGAGGTAGAGTTCGCGGGGTGCCATCGCTCGTTGCCAGTGGTCGGGCCTGGTCCTCGGCCAGTGGTCTGGTCCCTCCGGCAGTGGCCGGGTCCTCGGGCAGCGGTCGGCCGATCCGGCCGCAATCTGCCTGCCAGCCAGTCGGGCAGCGGAAGCTTTGCCCGCGGGACCTTTGTCAAATACTTACAAACCAAACAATCGTGCAGTGCGCATGCTACCGTACCCGATGGTCGCTTTCTGATCGTCATGCCGACAGTCCGCAAAACGCTCTGATCGATTCCCCACGATGCGGCAGAAAACACTCCTCGTCACCGGTTCCTCAGGCCTGATCGGCAGCGAGGTGGCGACCCATTTTGATGCCCTCGGCTGGCAGATTCACGGCGTTGACAACAACCAGCGGGCGGTCTTTTTCGGTCCCGCTGGCGACACCCGCTGGAACCAGTCGCGGCTGACAGCGTCCCTCGCGAGCTTCACCCATCACGAGCTCGACATTCGCGACCGGGCCGGCGTGCTGCGGCTCGTGGCCGACCTCAGGCCGCAGGCGGTGGTCCACACCGCTGCCCAGCCGTCACATGACCGGGCGGCGGCGATTCCCTTTGATGATTTCGATACCAACGCGGTCGGCACGCTCAACCTGCTCGAGGCCTGTCGGCAGGCCTGTCCCGAAAGCCCGTTTGTGCATCTGAGCACCAACAAGGTCTATGGCGATGCCCCCAATGAGATTCCGCTGGTCGAACACGAGACCCGCTGGGACTATGCCGACGAGGCGTTTGCCCACGGCATTCCCGAGACCTTCCGCATCGATGCCAGCAAGCACTCGCTGTTCGGGGCTTCCAAGGTGGCCGCCGATGTGATGGTGCAGGAGTACGGCCGCTATTTTGATCTGCCGACCTGCTGCCTGCGGGGTGGCTGCCTGACCGGGCCAGCCCACTCCGGTGTCGAACTGCACGGCTTCTTGAGCTTCCTGGTGAAGTGCAACCTCGAGGGCCGGCGGTACACCATCTTCGGCTACAAGGGCAAGCAGGTGCGGGACAACATCCATGCCTCCGACGTGGCCCGGTTCATCGAGCGGTTTATCGCAGCGCCGCGGCCGGCCGCGGTCTATAACATCGGCGGTGGCAAGGCCAACAGCTGCTCGATTCTCGAGGCCTTCAAGCTCGTGGCCGACCGCACCGGCCGCAAAATGGACTCTGGCTACGACGAGCAGGCCCGGGCCGGCGACCACATCTGCTACTACTCAGACCTCCGGAAGATCGAGGCCGACTATCCCGGCTGGCGGCCGGAGGTGACCCTGGGCGAGACCCTCGACCAAATCGTCGATGCCTGGCAGCGGCGGGAGGGAAATCTCTGACATGAATCATCGAATGCATGATTCCGGGGGTCTCTTGTCGTGACGAAGCTCCTGATCACCGGTGGCTGTGGGTTTGTGGGGGCGGCGGTCTGCCGGCGGCTGTTGGCTGCCCACAGTGGCTTGTCGATCACGGTGCTCGATAGCCTGCGGCGGGCTGGAGCTGAGACCAACCGCGAACAACTTGCGGCCGTCGGCGTGACGGTCGTCCATGGCGACATCCGGCTGGCCAGCGACATCGACAGCCTCGGGGCGGGCCCCGGCAGCTTTGACTGGGTGATCGATGCCGCAGCCGAGCCGAGTGTGCTCGCCGGCACGGCGGCCGGGGCGGCGGTCGGCAGCGGGGTGACGACCCGGCAGCTGCTTGAGCACAACCTCGGCGGCACGATCAACCTCCTTGAGGCGGCAGCCCGCTGGAATGCCGGTGTGATCCTGCTTTCGACCAGCCGGGTCTATTCGATTGCGGCGTTGTCTGATTTACCGCTGGTCCCCCAAGAAGACCCTGCCCGGGCCGCGGCGGCGTTTACCCTCGATGTGTCCGAGTCGAGCCGGCTGCCCCCTGGGGTCGGCCCCGCGGGCATCACCGAGGACTTTTCCACCGCGGCTCCGGTATCGCTTTACGGGGCGACCAAGCTTGCCAGTGAGACGCTGGCGCTGGAATATGCCCACCGCTTCGGCACCCCGTTGTTGATCAACCGGTGTGGCGTGATGGCTGGTGCCGGTCAGTTCGGCCGGCCTGATCAGGGGATTTTTTCCTGGTGGATCAGGCAGTGGCAGGCCCGCCGGCCGCTGGGCTATATCGGCTTTGGCGGCCGGGGGTTGCAGGTCCGCGACTGCCTGCATCCCGATGACCTGGCCGACCTGCTGCTGGTGCAGCTGGCTGCGGCCCCGTCCGGCCCGCTGCTCCTCAATGTCTCCGGTGGGGCGAGCTCAGCCTGGAGCCTGGCCCAGCTCTCAGCCTGGTGCACCGAGCACCTCGGGCCCCACCAGGTGTCGGCCACCGCAGAGACCCGCCCCTATGACCTGCCCTGGGTCGTGCTTGACCATGGCCGGGTGACCGAGCAGTGCGGCTGGCGGCCGCAGCGGACGACCGAATCGATCCTCGCCGAGATTGCCGGGGTGAGCCGTTCAGGGAGCAGATGATCATCCCCGTTTGTACGCGCCAGTACTTTCAGCCGCCCGCAGGCGTATAGTTTCCGAGTGTTTTCGGCAGACTCGCCGAAGCAGGTTCGGGCATGACGCCAGGTCCGGCAAAATGTTGGTGTTCTCTGACGAAGGTGTTCTTCATGCTCAACCGCAGTGCGGTGGTGATCGGTCCCGAGCCATCGTTCCTTGCGTGGCTCAAGACGACCGGGCGGTCGGAAGAGTCACTTCGGCAACAGAAAGGCGTGGCTGATCGGCGGGTCTATTTGATTCCGGCCTGCGCCGATCTCGACGAGGGTGACGAGGTCGTTGGTGATCTCTTTCAGGAGATTTTTCATCGTGAGCTACAGGCCTGGCATATGGACATGAGCCAGTGGCCCGACACCGGCGATTTCCAGCTGTTCACCCGCTGGTTTACCGTCGATGTTGTGCCCTTTGTGGATGACATCGGCCGCGGGATTATCGCTGTAGCAAAGTAAAGATGCAGCTACATTCGCACACTTCGGGGTTGGTAGATCCGGCCTTCACGAGAAAAGAGGTTGACGTCGGGCGTGAACTGCCTGTCGCGAGGTTTCCGTCACTCACCCAGCTGCTGCAACTCGGAGTCTGACGCGAATCAGTGCATCTGTCGTGCGGAAGAGCAGGCTGTCGGCAAGCAGCCGGGGCGTGGCAAAGCAGCCGCCGGGCAGTTGGAACTGCTGAAGAATTTCACCGTCTTTGAGAGCCAGCAGGCTGCAGGCTCCCGTCTCGCTTACGCAGAGCATGGTGTTCCCGATAAGAATCGGCGACGCGGTGAAGCTGCCGCCGACACGTCGCTTCCAGAGCACGTTGCCAGTTGTAAGGTCGCGGCAATGGGCGAGACCGTCGTCATGGACAAGATAGAGACGGCCCTCCTTGACGACCGGCGAGGGGACGTAGGGCACCTCGCTCGACTTGGTCTCTCGCCAGAGCAGCTTCGGTGTCGGGCCAGTCGTGACGACGCGGCCAGCAGTCGCAGAAATTTCGGGTTCGTCGAACTCGTCAAGTTTGAGTGCCAGCAGCACCCGCTCGGGAAACCCGCTGCCGGCCACACAGATGCCGTCGGCAATCAGTGGGGTGATGGCCGAGACGCTGGCAATGCCACCGGCCTGCCAGAGCAGTTCACCGTCGGCAAGGCGGCGGCACTCGATCGCCTCAAGGCCTGAGACAATCGTCGCCGGGGTCGCCGGCTGGGCCGAATCCGTTGTGTTGGGCTGCTCGAACACGATTGGTGATGAGTAGCTTCCATCACCGCTAGCTGGTCGCCTTCGCCGCCAAAGGATTTCACCTGTCTCAGCCTGGACAGCCACCATGAAGCTCTGCGGCCCGTTATCGACGTTGAGCAGCACCAGGCCATGGCTCAATGCGGGAGAAGACGCAAAGCCATGCATGGCGGCAAAAGGGCCGAGTTCGGTCTTCCAGATACGATCGCCCGTCGTCGAAAAAGCGGCGATGAAAGCTTTGACCTCTGCGGCCCAAGCAACATAGAGCCGTCGTCCGTCCGAGCACGGGGTCGAGGCAGCATCGGAGGTCTTGGCGTGTCGAGTTGGAAAATCTCCCTGAGCCAATTCAACCTGCCACAAGGGGCCTTCGTTCGTCGAATTGACCGCCCAGAGCCAAAGCCGCTGATCGGCATCGCTACCAGTCAGAAAAATGTTCTCACCTACGATAAGAGGCGTCCCGGTTCCTTGCCCGATGAGGGGCCTTTGCCAGCGAACTGCACTCGGCAATGCAATGGTCTTGGAAAGCGTCAGCGGCTGGCTACTGGCTAAGCGTCCGGCTGCTGGATGACGCCACGCCGGCTGGTCGCTTGGCTCTAACAACAGCCCAGCAGTTGCTGGCGGCAACGCATGGGTCTGGGGCACTATTTCCTTGATAGCCGGTAAGCGAGGAGGCGGTGGATTGATCAGGCTGGCAACAGGTGCCGGCAGCCATTCGACTCCGCCGACATCAGCGACAAATTCGATAACGGCCCATCCGAGGTACCCCATAGAGGCGACGAAAATACAACCAACAACAAGCTGCTTGGTCAGCGCAGCGGTAGTCGGCCTCTTCTGCCTGCCTGCAGAAGATCCTGCCACCTTAGGAGAGGACAGAACGTCGGAGCGTGTTCCCTCGCTGTTTGACATGCTCCTCACCGCTGCGGGCGGAACAACAGAAGCCATCCTGGCCCGATGCGAACCTCGCTACTTGCGGGGTGGCAGATGGGACTTTTTCGGCCGCGTGAGGCTCTGGACCTTTGGCGTCTGGTCACCCTTCCGCCGAATCACAATGGCCGAGCGGTCGCTGCGAACAGAGACGGTCACGAATACCTCGTCGTCCTTCAGAATCTCAAGCAGGCTCGGTTTCTCGTCGCTCGGCCGATAGGGAAGCTTGAGTGGTTTGCGGACACCGGACCGCATGTCAGGAATGCCGACATCGACAACACCGTCCGGCATGAATTCAAACGTGACCGGGATGTACTGCTCCCACCGATCTTTGCCGGCATTGGGGTTGAGTGGTGAAAAAGCTCTTGGATCGGTCCGGCCGCCGGTTCGGGTGTAATCGGAAAAATCGACACCCAGGTTTCCCTTCATCTCCCATTTCCCGAGGATCATTTCCGACGGACGCTGCTTGGCGTCGGTGTCGGCCGCCTGCACCCTGGCTGAAATGACCGCGGCAACTGTTGTCAGGAAGACAAGCGAGCATATGACGCGTGCCAGCATTCGTTTCCACTCCGTAATCATGTGCGGGTTCCCGATCCGAGCACTCGCCAGAGTTCAGCAGGGCTGGTGATCCCCTGCTGAACCAGCTCTCGGGCCTGATCGGCGAGGGGCATCATCCCATGCTCGATAGCCAGCCGATAGATTTCCCGGCTGTCGGCCTTCTGCAGGATTGCCGGACCAATGGCGGCGTTGCGAAGATCGAGATACTCACTGAGGATCGCCCGGTCGGCATAGCCGGTGTTGTTGCACTGCTTGCAGCCGACTGGGACCCTGGCTTTTTCGAGGTCAAGCCCGTAGAAATCGTCCGGGTTTGTTGATTCCCGGGCACAGGAGCAGAGAATCCGCAGCAATCGTTGCGTGATGACTGCAATCAGGCCGCTGCGGACGAGAAAGGGCTCGATCCCCATTTCGATTAGCCTGGTGACAGCTGTGGCGGCAGAGTCAGAGTGGAAGGTCGCGATCAGCAGCTGACCGGTGAGCGACGCCTGAATCGCGAATTCAGCCGTTTCGCGATCGCGGATTTCACCGACCATGATTACCTCGGGGTCCTGCCGCATCAGCGACCGCAGGCCGGTCTGTAGGTCAAATCCACCCGCCAGATTGACTTGGCTCTGGGCCACTCCGTCAACCGGCACCTCGATCGGATCTTCCAGCGTGACGATGCTGCGGGCGCCGTTGTTGGATGTGACAAGGTGACGCAGGCAGGCATAGAGCGTGGTCGATTTGCCACTGCCCGCCGGGCCGGTGATGAGAATCGCCCCGCTTGTCTCGACGAGTGCGTTCTTGATCAGTTGGGTGATTTCAGTCCGATTACCAAGCTCGT
>CALAZQ010000325.1 GCA_937926325.1 uncultured Planctomycetaceae bacterium
GCCCACCACGATCACCTTGGCGGCATCAACCTCGGGCAGCGTCACCAGCCAGTCGAGAATCCGGGACAGACCCCAGGCCCAGGCACCGATCGCCCCCGGCTCATCCTTGGGCAGTTTGCCTGTCACCGGTCGGCCCAGTGAGGCCAGCACGCTCTGTGGCCGTCCGTCTGGCCGATCCGGGAAGAAGTCGCCGCAGTAGGCGGTGGCCATCCCATAACCGCGGCCAACCATCGAAGCGACCGGAAACCGCCGCTGCAGCGCACCGCGAGAGGCGTCGGTGGCACGATTGTTGACAATTCCCTCAAACCGCGTGTCAGCAGGAATCCAGCCAGTCGGCAGCCAGACGTCGGGGTCTTCCGTTTCGGCCTGATTGCCGCGGAAGTTCAGCTTGAGGAAGACCGGCGACTTCTGCGTGGTCTTCGGCAGATAGAGCAGCACATTGGTGGTCGGGGCATCAGCATCTGTTCCCAGCCGCAGCTTTGCCTGCAGCCGCAGGCCCTTCGTGCTGCCCAGATCGACATCGGCACGCTCGACCTCGCCGACCACCGACACCGGTACTGCCGGCAGTCTGCGGCCGTAGAGGTACTTTTCCAGCATCTCAAACTGATGAGGCCGCGAGGTCTGTTCCCATTCCTGTCGCGAATACGCGGGCACTTCATCCGGCCCGGCGAGCACGTCGGGCAGCACGAATGCGCCCGCCAGTGACTCGTCATAGTTTGCCTCAGTCGCTGCGGAGGCGGTGGTGACGGCAGAAAGGAGTGGCAGGGCAGCTGCAAAGGTAACGAGCAGCGGCAGGAATGAGGTGCGGTGGTCGGTGGTCATGAATCGGTCGCCTCGCGGGTAAGGTTTGAACCCCATCAGGTGACCGATCCTACCCGACCGGCTGCCGGGTCGCAGGCCGTGTCACCCCTGCTGCCAGCGGTAAGCTGCCTGCGCGGCCTCGGCGAAGAACCAGCGTTCCGCCTCCGGCCCCCGCTCTGCCACCAGTGGCCGAATCACGTCCAGCACGTCGGCGTAGCTGCCCGCCCGCAGCGAGACCGGCCAGTTGCTGCCAAACAGCAGCCGCCGCTGGCCGAAGGCCTGCCAGACCCGATCGACCCAGGGGCGGTAGCGGTCCGGATCGGTCGGGGGCGGCGGTCGGTCGCTGCCGTCGGCCGGCTGGGCCTGTGAAAAATAGGCCGATTCAATCAGGGCTGACACCTTCATGAACACATTCGTCCGGGCCGCGGCCGCCTCGACCTGTTTGATCCAGTCGGCCGCTGGGCTGCTGCCCGCAATCCGGCCGCCGCCCAGGTGATCGACCACGATCCGGAGAGTTGGGATCGCCCCGGCTGCTGCTGCGGCGGCGGTGAGGGCCGGCCCATGGTTGACATCGAGGGCCAGTCCCCGCTCGGCCAGCCGAGCCAGATCGCGGCGGTAGTCCGGCTGTTCCAAACCGGCAAGCAGTTTGCTGCCGTTGACCCGGATGCCACGAAACAGCGGGTTGGTGGCAAACCGGTCGAGCAGCCCGGCAAACTCAGCCGTGCCGACCGGCAGGTTGCCCACCACGCCGACGATGCCCTGCATGCCGGGCAGATTTTTCTGGGCGGCTGCCAGATCGAGCAGCCACTGGTTGTCCTCCGGCCAGGGGCTGGCCTCGACCACCACCGTGCCGGTCACTCCCAGCGGCTGCACCAACCGTTCCCACTCGGCCGGCAGCACCGGCCGGTAGAGCAGCTGGTCTTTTGGAGAAGGAAACGGCACCCCCTGGGGACGCCGGGGGTCGTAAAAATGCGTGTGGGTATCGATGACCTGCGGGGGCAGGTCGTCGGCTGCGACAGCCCTCGGGCCACTGACGGCGACTGCCACCGAACCGGCGGCCGTCGAGAGCAACGTCCTGCGACTGAACGCAGCTTGCGGCAGGGATTGCAAATTGGCAGCCATAGCGCGCCCTCCAGATGGAAATCACCGTTCTCCAATAACTGCTCAGCCTACCGGTATCGCCGACTCTCGTGCGACAACATTTCGCCTCATTGGCCGTTTCGAGGTCGAACGTTCCGTGAGCGTTTACTGAACCCTCGGCCTTTGCACCCTACGCCAGCCGGCCGGCCCGCCGCAGGTGCAGGCCGACGGCCAGGAAGGTGGCGGCGCTCGAAAGCAGGTTGATGCCGACGAAGATGCCCAGGAGTACCCCGGCGGCGGCAGGGCTGCTCGTCAGCAGGATGCCACCCAGGATGCCGGTCACCACGCCATCGAGCAGCAGCCAGCCCCAGGGAAAGCCGTCGCGGATGGTGAAGGCGGCGGCCAGCTTGGCGGCGGCCTCAAAGGTGAGCAACAGCCCCAGAAAGATCACCAGCGCCTCCACACCCGCCTTCGGCAGGGCCAGCATGCCGGCACCCGCCAGGGTTGACAGGCCGCCGCACAAAAGCATCACCCAGAACCCCCGCCAGGTGTAGGTGCCGATCGCCATCGCCAGCTGGGCGACGCCGGCTGCCAGGAGCGTGATGCCGCAGAAAACGGCGATCACGGTTGCCGCCACCCAGGGGGCGGCCAGGGCCACGCCGCCGAGGACGGCAAAGATGCCGGCGATCACAAAACACCAGATGGCGACGCGGGCGAAGGGATCGGTGGGCTTGGACATTGGTGAAACCTTGGGGGAAGCGAAGCCGGCAGTGGTCGGTGGTGCCTGAATCAGGCCCCGGTATTGTGGCCTCGGCGGGTCCCCGGGGAAAGTCGGCCGCCGTCCGCGTTGCCGGTTTGTTCGGCCGGTGCTACCGTCGATTGCAATGGATGCCGATGATTTGACCTCCGTGCCCGCCCGCCCGCCTGCCGCGAGCCCGGCTGGGCCCCAGCCTGAATCGCGGCCCGAGGTCGAGCCTGAATCGGCTGCCACGGTTCTTTCCGGCGGCAGCACCGCCCCGCCGCCGCCGACCTCGATCAGCGAGTTGGGCAGCCTGCTGGAGGGCCGCCGGCTCGGTGACTATCGGCTGGACGAGTTTGTCGGAGGCGGCGGCATGGGGGCCGTCTTCAAGGCCCTCGATACGACGCTGGAACGGACGGTCGCCGTCAAGGTGCTGGCGGGGCACCAGTCGGCCGACGAGGAGATGCTGCGGCGGTTCCGCAACGAGGCCCAGTCGGCCGCCCGGCTCAACCATGAAAACATCGGCCTCGTCCATGCCGTCGGCTCAAGTGACGGCTGGCACTTCATTGTCTTTGAATACATCGAGGGCACCAACCTACGGGATCTCGTGCGGCAGCGGGGGCCGGTGAGTGTGGCCGCCGCGGTCGATATCTCACTGCAGATCGCTGCAGCCCTCGACCATGCCGCCCGCCGCAATGTCACCCACCGCGACATCAAGCCCTCGAACATCATCATCACGCCCGATGGCCGGGCCAAGCTGGTCGATATGGGGCTGGCTCGGCTGCAGCAGGTGGCCGGTGAGCAGGACCTCACTGTCAGCGGCATGACCCTGGGCACCTTTGACTACATCTCGCCCGAGCAGGCCCGCGACGCCCGGGCCGCCGACATCCGCAGCGATCTCTATTCGCTGGGCTGCACGATCTTCTTCATGCTGGTCGGTCGGGCCCCTTTCGCCGAGGGCACGATGGTGCAGAAGCTGCTGCAGCATCAGCAAGAGCCACCGCCCGCTGTCGAGACACTGCGAACCGATGTGCCCCGCCGGCTGGCGGCGGTGATCCGCCGGCTGATGGCCAAGCAGCCGGAAGAGCGGTATCAGCAGCCAAGCCAGCTGGAGGCCGAACTGCTGGCGATCGCCGACGAAGAGGGCATCGACCTCACCGCCGGCCGTCCCACGCTGGAGGCTGAGCCGGCAGCCGGCCGACGTGTTCGCGATAGTCTTTGGCCCTGGCTGGCTGCTGCAGGCTGCCTGGCCGCCCTGGTTGCCGGTCTGGCGGTGCCATCGAACGAAGAGGCGGTCCCGCCGGCTGCAACAGCGGCGGCGACCGGCAAAACCGTTCTGCCCTCGGCCGCTGCTCCTGAAGAGGGGGGGGCGGTACGGGTAACCGCAGTTCCCGGGATCGACGCTGAGTGGCTGGGACTGGCTCAAGCGGTAGCGGCCGCTGCTGACGAGGCGGTGATTGAGTTGGTTGCCGATCGTGAATATTTGATCGGCCCGCTCGATCTCGAGGGAAAAAGCCTGACCGTCCGAGCGGCCCCTGGGCAACGGCCATTGCTGCGAATTGATGACAGCCAGTTTCCGTTGGTCGATGAACCTCAGGTGACCTGGACCATCGGCAACGGACGGCTGACGCTCGAGGGCATCGACATACGGCTGGATGGCCGCACCGATTCGACTGCCGGCCGGCGGACGATTTTCCGGGTCGGTTCCGGAGGCGGGCTCATCTGCCGAAACGTCGGTCTTGCTGTCACCGAAGGTGCTGGAGGCTTGGACGCGGCGGTTGCGGCAGCGATCACCGATCAGATCATCACTGTCGCCCCTCCGCTGCTGGAACAGGCAGCGGAGGCGTCGCAAGAAACCGAGCCGGCGGAGACGGCCACCGGTTTGCCGCCAGCGGCGGTCACGATGATCGACACGGTCATCAACGGTGAGGCCACCTGCTGCGGGATCGACGGCACGACAGGGATCAGCCTGCGTTGGCTTGGCGGCGGGGTCACCGTTGCCGGTCGGTTTCTCGACGCCGCAGGTGATGCCAGCGTTTCAGAGAACGGACCACTGGTACGGCTTGCCCTGGAGGAAGCAACCTTCGCCTGTCAGGAGGGGTTGGTGCGGCTGGCCGACAGCCCGGCCCAGATCCGGGTGCCTCGGCTCGAGGCGGTCGTTGATCGCTGCCGATTTCTCCTGCCCGAGCCGGCCGCGCTGATCGAACAGGTCGGTGTTGCCGAGCCCGAGGCCTACCAGGCGGCGGTTGACTGGCGGGATCGGCTCGGCCGCTATGAAGGCAGTCGGATCTTCCGGCGTATCGATGGGGCGGGCGATGCCGTTGAGATCGATTTTGCGGCCGCGCCCCGGCCGCTCGCCCACCAGCCGTTTTTCAACAGCTGGCCCTCCGGACAGCCAGCAGGCAACTGAGTGGTGCCTGTCCGCCAGCTTCCGCTGGCGGCTTCCAGGAGGAGTTTGAGGATCAGGCAGCCGGAAGGGGCCAGAAAGCCGGCCGGTCTGCTGTAAGGAGTGGCAGTTGGCAGACATTCCAAACGGCCGGCCAGCAAACCTTGACACGCATCTCCTGGAAAGCACAATTTTCACAACTGTTAGCCGACGGTTGCGTGAGCCCCGCGAGGGCGTCTTGTGCCTCGCGTTGTTTGCCAGTCAGCGTTTCCCGACACTACTTTCGACCGATTTTTGGTAGGAGTTCTCAAGCATGAGCATCAGCAAGCAGATCACAACCGTCGCGGTCATGATTTCAGCGGGCCTTGTCGCCCTCTCAGCGCGGCCAGCCTTTGCAGTGAAACAATTTTATGACCAGTTCAAGGAGGTCTACGTCAACGAAGGGGACCTTGACCAGGGCATGGTCGCCAAGGCGAAGTGCAACATCTGCCATGTGAAGGGCGAGAAGAAGAAGGTCAAGAACGAGTACGGTAAGCTGCTCGATGATCTGCTCGACCGGAAGAAGGACGCCAAGAATCCCGAAAAGATTCGCGAGGCGCTCGCGAAGGTCGCCGACATGAAGAGTCCCTCCGGTGAGACCTGGGGCGAGATGATCAAGGCGGGCAAGCTGCCCGAGTAAGGAACAAGGCCGGCGTGTCCGGCTCTCTGTTCAGACAGAACGACCGGCCTCGAGGATCATCTCCTCGAGGCCGGCCTGTTTGCGGATGGCAGCCGCCACTTCTGCCGGGGCAAACAGCCGCACCTGCTTGACCAGGCTGTCGAACTGGTGATGCGCCAGCGACTGGGTCACGGGCGAAACCTCAGCCAGCGGCCGCCACTGATAGTCGCCAGCCTGCTCATTCCGAGAGCGGACCTGCAGCCGGAACTCGATCTCTTTTTCAGCCGGCGGGGCGTCGATGATCAGACTGCCAGCCGGCAGCGGCAGCCCGGTTGCCCGCGCGAGCCCCTCGGCCAGTCGGTCGGCGGCCACCGCCAGCCGATCATAGGGCTGGCCGGCGAGGGCGGCATGAAGCTGCGGATGGCTGCCCGCATCGTAGGCCACCACCCGCTTGTGCAGCTGCCGCCGAGGGCCGAACAGCCCATCCAGCAGCTGCCGGGCGGTCTCGCAGTCGGCCGCCTCGTTGATCAGCCCGACAAAGCTGGCATCGTCGCTGCGGGTCATGCGGCCGATGTCGAGCCGGTCGCGACAGAGCCAGACCGCCCGCTGCAGCATCGCGGTGGCCGACCGCACCGCATGGTGCCAATAGACCTCGCTGAACATGACGTAACGGGCGAAGACCATCAGTTCGGCTGCGGTCCGGCCCTTGTCGGTAATGGCCAGGGCCGCCGCCGACTCGTCAAGGCAGAGGCTGGCCAGCAGCCGGTCCTGGTCGAAGTGGCGGCCATAGGGCACCCCCGCATGCAGGCTGTCACGGGCCAGATAGTCCATCTTGTCAACGTCGATCGGCCCGGAGAGCAGCGAGTGGAGGATTCGGCCCGCCGGGTCGGTGGCGGTGCCCAGGATCAGCTCGGCCACGCGGTCGACCGGCAGCCCCCAGTCGGCCTTCAGCAGCGGGCCGATCTCACTGCCGGCCAGAATGTCGGCCACCAGGCTCTCATGCCGCGGAATGTCAGCCAGCCCCATATCTTCGATCGGATGGCAGTAGGGCCAGTGGCCGACGTCGTGAACCAGCGCCGCCACCAGAAAGGCGGCGGCATCGTCGCAGGAGATCTGCTGGCTGAACCGTTCGTCGGCCTGCAGGCTGGTCAGAAAGTCGAGGGCCAGCCGGTAGACCCCCAGGGAGTGCTCCAGTCGCGAATGGACCGCCCCGGGATAGACGAGCGCCACCAGGCCCAGCTGCCGCACCGCTGCCAGCCGCCGCAGCGGTGGACTGTCGAGCAGCCGCCGCACCCGGGGGGTCAGCGGGACGGTCACGCCGGGCGGAATCCGCACCCCACCCGCTGCATGCCGGCTGGCCAGTTCGGGGAGAGCGGTCAATGACATGGCGGCAAGGGTGGTGCAGGTCGACTCAGATCGGCGGGAAGCCGGCCAGATACCGCATCAGGGCAGTCAGAAAGACGTAGGAAGCGTAGTGGCCGACACCGGCCCCCCAGTCGAGGTCAAAGCTCGTGACCGCGGCGAGCCCACCGGCAAAGAGGAAGAAGGGGGCGATGAAGGTCCACTGCCAGATTTCAAGTTCACCCGGACCGAGCGTGCCCCGCACCCACCAGAGGCCGGCATAGACCAGGCTACAGGCCAGCACGCGGAGGGCGAGGGAGCGGCCGGCGTAGGCCTCGAGTTCTTTGTCGCGGACCACCCCGTAGCCGATCCGGGTGGTCGGCAGGGCGACGGCCACGGCCGTCACCGCCAGCAGCCAGGTGGGGACGGTGACCGCCCCCTCGGCTGTCCGGTAAAGCTGGCCGGCGGCGAAGGCTGCCAGCAGCAGCAGCAGCAGGCCGCCGACGATCAGCGTGATCAGGACCGGCGAGACCGGCTTTTCCTCGAAGACGATCGGGGCCGTCGGCATCCGGCCCGCCTTTGACGAGGTCGTCGGCCGGTCGGGCTCGTGGATCGTGACGGCCGCCGGCTTGGGAATTGAGATCGGGTTTTTGCACTTGGGGCAGGGGCCCGTCTGGCCGGCGAACTTGTCGCTGACGTTGAAGCGGGCCCGACATTTGGTGCAGACGACAGAGATGGCCATGCGGTTGGTCCCGCGAGAACAAAACGATTCCGGGCGAATTTGCGGTGTAGAGTAGAAAGGAGTCAGTCGCCGCTCAAGCCGCGGCCGCGGTCCTGCTGGTTGCCCGAAAGCCCGATGACGCACTCTACCACCATCACGTTTTCCTGCCCGAACGGCCACCGCATCAGCGTGCCGGTTGGGCTGGCCGGGAAGACCGGCACCTGCTCGAAGTGCGGCGTCAGGGTGACGATTCCGGCCGAGCCCCAGCAGACCGACGAGCCCCCCGGGTCAGCGATTGTGAGCGACCTGTCGGGGACAGCGATCTCGTCGGCCGATCTGTTGGGTGACGCGGTTGAGCCGACCTCTCCGCTGGCCGCGGCTCTCGAGCCGGCCACCGGAACGGCAGCCGAAAGCCCGACCGCCCGGCTGATTGCCCGGCTCTGGCAAGAGCGGGCCCATGGGGGCGAGGTTGAACTGCACCTCTCCGGCAGTTCGCGACCGATTCTGCCGCAGTTTTTTGAGCGGGACTGGTCGCAGGGCAGTCATGCGTTGTTTGCCCGGCAGGAGCCTGACGGCACGATTACGCTCGAGGCGGTGGCCTGGGAGTCGATTCAGCGGGTGGTCGTCCGCAAGGTGCAGGGGCTGCCTGACGGCATGTTTCTGGACGAGGGCGAAAGCTGAAGCCAGGCCGGCCGAACGAGCCGGTTACTGGTCGTCGTCCAGATCGCCCTCGGTGATCATGGTGAAGCCCTTCTGGCCGAGGGTCTCGAGGCCCATCTCGGTGTTATCAACCATCAGGGCCACCACCGGCCGGCCCCGCGGCCGCATCAGCACCGGGTAGGCCTGGATGATATTTATCTCAGCCTGCAGGAGCGCCGTACAGATTCGCACCAGCGGCTGCGGGTCGTCGGGCAGTTCCACGCCGATCAGGTCACTCTCGATGATCGCCAAACCCGCCCGCTCGAGAATTTCACGGCCCTGCTCGGGATGGCTGAGCAGAAACCGGACGAAGGCACACTCGCCGGCATCGCTGATCGAGAGGGCGACGATCCGCACCCGGGTGCCGGCGAACCGGCGGACGAGTTCCAGCAGTTGCCCGACCCGGTTCTCCAGAAAGACCGTGAACTGCCGGAGTGTCGGCCAATTCCTGCCGCGGGCGGTCGCAAACCCAACCGCCGACCCTTCGCCCGCATCGCCGAAACTCATGTTGTCTCCACAGTCGTTGACGGGTGCTGAACCCCTCGCAGAATAGGGGCTGCCGCTACCGGCGGTCAACTTTGTGTCGGCTCAGTTCAGTCCCGTCGTTCCTTCTCGCCAGAAAAACAATCCTGCCGTGTCAGACCCGACCAGCTCGCCGCCGCTCATCCACGAGATGGAGATCCGGGTCCGCTACCAAGAGACCGACGGCCAGCGGCGGGTCCATCATGCGAACTACCTCACCTACTTCGAGATGGGCCGGACCGAGATGCTGCGGGCCCAGGGCCGCACCTACCGGGCCTTCGAAGATGCCGGCCTGTTCATGGTGGTCGCCGAGGCCAGCTGCCGGTATCAGGCGGCTGCCGAATATGACGACCTGCTGCTGCTGCGGACCCGGGTCGAGAAGATCACCGCCGCCAGCATCCGCCATGCCTATGAGCTGATCCGCGACCGGCAGATCATCGCCACCGGCGAAACGCTGGTGGTCTGCGTTGACCGCGAGGGGAAGATCCGGCGGCTGCCCGACTGGATGCTGGCGGGCTGAGGCCACGGGGCCAAGAAATCCTCACATCCCCGCGGTAGGCTGTCGCCGCACACCGCGGAGGACACCATGCACGACGCAGCGACCGGCATCGACCCGACGGCCCAGCGGGCCCTGGCCCTTAATCTCAATGCCGATGTCTACGGCACCTTCGCCGAGATCGGCGCCGGCCAGGAGGTGGCCCGCTGGTTCTTCTCGGTCGGCGGGGCGGCGGGCACCGTCGCCAAGACGATGTCGGCCTATGACATGACCGTCAGCGACGCCATCTACGGGCAGGCCCCCCGGTACGTCTCCCGCGAGCGGGTCGAGGAGATGCTGGCCCACGAGTATCAGCTGCTGCAGGAGCGGCTCGACGCCAGCCGTGGCGAGCGAACCCGGTTCTTCGCCTTTGCCGACACGGCCGCCGCCCGGTCCTTCAGTGGCGGCAATGAGTGCCATGCCTGGGTCGGTGTCCGCTTTCAGCACGCCTGCCGGGTGCCGCCCAGCACCATGCTGCTGCACGTGCGGCTGCTCGACCCCAGCAATGCCCTGCAGCAGGACGCCCTCGGCCGGCTGGGGGTCAATCTGCTGCATGCGCTGCTGACCGACTGGAAGCAGCCCCGCCGGGTCATCGAGAACCTGCTGGCCGATATCGGCCGTGAGCGGCTGGAGATCGACTGGATTCACGTCACGGGCCCGGCCTTTGAGGGCTGTGACAATCGGCTGCTGGGGCTGCACCTGGTGCGGCTGGGGCTGACGCCGGCCCTGCTCTTCGGCGCCGATGGCACCCCGCTGCTGGCCTCCGAGTCGATCCGGCATACCGAGGTGCTGATCGAGCGGGGCCGGTTTGCGCCGGTGACAGCCCTCAATCTGGAGATGCTGGCCACTGCCAGAGAGGTCTTTGCGGCTGAGGGCCCGCCGGCGGCTGAGGCGTCCCGCCAGCCGCAGGTCCGGGAGATCATGGAGATCACCATGAACAATCTCCGTGACCGCGGCCAGACCGAAGATGCCGAGTTCCTCGCCCGCGTCGATCTGCTTTCGGCCACCGGCAAGATGGTGCTGGTCAGCGACCTCGCCGCCTTTCATGAACTGGGGGAATACCTGGCCGCCCGGCACGTCGAGCGGACCGGGCTGGTCCTCGGCCTTCCGCTGCTGCGGGAGCTGTTCAACGAAAGCCACTATGCCCGGCTCGATGGCGGTATTCTCGAGGCCTTCGGCCGGCTCTTCACCCAGGCGGTGCGGCTCTATGTCTATCCCACCCGCGATGTCATCGACGGCCGGGTTGTCACCTCTGACATGCTCACCGTCGCCCCCCACCTGTCACACCTGCTCGAGCACCTGCGGGTCAACGGGCTGATCCGCGGCCTGCCCTGTGACGAGGCGACGCTGCGAACCTATTCCAGCGAGGAGGTCCGCAGCCGGATCTGTTCAGGTGACCCGTCATGGAAGGAGCTGGTCGCCCCGGCCGTGGCCGCCGCCATCGAGCAGCACGGGTTCTTCGGAGCCCGCTGCGATCCGGGGCGGTAGCCCACGATTTACTGAAACTGTCTAGCTGGGTGATGGCCGTGCCAGTGGTGAGATGTGCCTGGTAGGGGCGGCTGTTGGCCAACCACGGCTGACCAGCCCTACTGTTGCCCGACGTGCCGCAGCCAGCGGCCGGTGCCTCCAGGGCCGGAGCGTTGTTGACCGTTGACCGGCGGCCGCCGGTCGCCCTTCCTGGAGAAATTTCCCATGACCTTGGCAGCAGAGCGGGAACTGGAGCACGTTGGAGAGACCTCAGGCTGTTCCGACCACGACCACGATTTGATTCACGAGTTGAGCCGTCGGCTCGACAGCCTCTGGCGATACGATCAGTACATCGCCAACGCCGAATGGCGGGATGAGCTGCGGCAGTTCTGGATGGACGCCAAGGCGCTGGAGCAGCAGGCGATCCAACGGCTGAAAGAGCTGATCAAGCAGGAAGTGCGGAACGAGTGCTTTTAGGCTCCCGAGAAACACGGGCATGACGCCCGTGTTTTGCTTGTGAGTCGCCTGGACGACACGCTCTCGCCGTTCAACTGGAAGCCGCCAGGCGGAAGCCGGCGGACAGGCAGTGCGTGAGACTTCGACGGCAATCGTGTTGCCGGTCCGGTCGCTCCCGCTCCCGGATGCAGAGCGAGCGGTGTTTATCGGAGACTTGCCTTGCCGTTCCGCTACCGGGGCCGCCTGATCGCAACCGGCTCGTCGTCGTCGGTGTCCCAGGCGATGCACTCGCCCGGATTCTCGAGCCGGCCGACGGCGTCGTCATCCTCCCAGAAGCGGTCGGCTTCGTGCCAGCCGTTCTCATCCGCCTCATGCTGGCAGACATAGGCCAGCAGCGACTGCATTTCGGCGGCCGAGATTTCAGCTTCGCGAAAGCAGTGGACGATCGTTTCAGCGGGATCAGGAAGCCGGCTTTGTTCGTCCCCGCTGTCGCTGCCCTGCACATACCGATCGCAGAACGTCAACAATTCATCGCGTGTCATTGTCCGATCCCTCCGCTGGCCATCCTTTTTCCCGCATCGGTTTCGGTCGTCGGCGTCGGCAGATGCCGGACGGCAACGTCCCGCGGTTGTTACGAACGATACGCCACGGATGTTCAGATTGAGCGAGCGTATGACCAACGCGATGAGATTCTGAAGGGTGCCGAGGGGCGTGAGTGAGCTATCACAGGGCTCAGTGCAAGGCCATTTTCAGCCGTTTTTGTAGCCTTTTTGGTCACTCTGCGGCTGGTTGCCCCCCGGGAAAAGTCAGCCGGCGGCGACCGCGTGGCAGACCGGCCGACCTGCATGGACTGTTGGTATGGTCACCTGCGTTCAGGGTGAGCAGCAGCGGTCCGGCTTCGCCAGCACGATTGCCCTGCCCGGCCGGTCGATGCCGACCAGGCACGGCTGCTGACCACCGTCTGGCCGGGGTGGGTCGATCGCGAAGCCCTGACCGGGGAAGGGGCAGTGCAGCGTCTCGATCAGAACAAGTCTGTCGGGCGGGTCGGCCGGCCCGGGCAGCCGCAGCCGGTAGAGCACCGGAAAGTGATGGTGGCTGGCCAGCAGCGTGTCGCCATCCCAGATGCCACCGGAAGCGCTCATGCCGTCAAAGTCGGCGATGACCTCAAGCGGGAATAAAAACCGCCGGAGTTCGTGGTCGAAGCCGCCGTCGGCATATTCAACCAGGCAGGTCTGGTGATTGTCACTGCCATAGTGAGCAAAGCAGCACCACCAGTTGCCCTGTCGGCGGATGCACCAGACGAGGCTGCCCGGTGGCTCTGGAAAGGCGTGAAACAGCTGCAGGCTGTTCTGCCCCGGATAGTACACCCGAATGTCTGACGCATGCGGCGTGGCGGGGTAATTCGAATGAGCGAGGTACATCCTGCCGTCGTGAAAGAAGCCGCTGTTGAGGTGCTGGGCGGTGGGGCTGGATGCGGTATCAAGCAGCCGCCCCGTACGGCGATCGAAGCGGGCGACGGTGGTGCTTGAGACTGCATACAGATGGTCGGCATCAGCCGCGGCCGCCTGCGTGGCATGGGGCGTGGCCAGCCGCC
>CALAZQ010000326.1 GCA_937926325.1 uncultured Planctomycetaceae bacterium
CGTGGCGGTGACGGTTTAAGTAGGAAGCCAGGAGCGGAAGCGACTGGACCGGCAGCACGTTTGGTGTGATGCCAGCGAATGGGTCAGCTTGACGAAAGCGTCAGGGCATTTTCGATCAGGCCGATGTGTGAATAGGCCTGGGGGTGGTTGCCGAGCGTTCGCTGCAGCAGCGGGTCGTATTGCTCTGGCAGCAGGCCTTCGGGGCCGGCCAGTTCCAGCATCGACTCAAACAACGCTTCGGCATCGTCCCGGCGGCCCGCCCTGTAGAGGGCATCGACCAGCCAACTGGCGCAGATGAAAAAGCCCCCTTCCCGCCCTGGCAGGCCGTCGTCGGCAAGATAGCGGAAGACCGTCGGGCCCATTCGCAGCCGCTTCTCGATGGCATCGACCGTGGCGAGAAACCTGGGGTCGGTGCAGTCAACCAGGCCGCTGAGGCCGATCATCAACGAAGCGGCGTCGAGGTCGTCACCACCGTAGGCGGCGGTGTAGGCCTCGGCCGTGGGGTGCCAGGCCTTTTCGAGGATGTCGTCGGCAATGGTCTGCCGGAGCTGTTCCCAGGCCGGCCGCCGCCGGTCGAGAAATCGTTCGGAAATCCGGATACCCCGGTCGACCGCCAGCCAGCACATCACCTTTGAATGCACATGGTGCCGCCGTGGCTTGCGGATTTCCCAGATGCCATGGTCGGGCTCGTGCCAGCGGGCTTCCACCGCGCCGACCATCGCTTCGACCAGCCGCCAGTGCTCGCTCGACACCGGCGCTTCGGCCAGCAGCAACTGCCAGACCAGTTCGGCAATCGGGCCGAAGACGTCGAGCTGCACCTGACCCCGGGCGGCATTGCCGACCCGCACCGGCCGGGAACCGGCGTAGCCGGCCAGTTCGGCAATCTCAGCCTCAGCACCGACCTCATGGCCGGTGACGGTGTAAAGCGGCATCAGCCGCTCCGGCGCCGCCGCCCGGTCAATCACCAGCAGCATCCAGTCGAGAAAGGCCATCGCCTCGGTGAACGAGCCGAGCTTGACCAGCGACGATGCCGACATGGCGGCGTCCCGCAGCCAGCAGTAGCGGTAGTCCCAGTTGCGGATGCCACCGAGATGCTCCGGCAGGCTGGTGGTCGCGGCGGCGGCAATGCCGCCGGTGGGGGCGTAGCAAAGCCCCTTGAGCACCAGCGCACTGCGGCGGACCAGCGGGCCCTCCCGGTTGGGCAGGTGCAAGCGGTCGGCCCAGGATTCCCAGTAGGCCTTGGTCAGGCGATACCGCTCCTGCGGTGAAATCGCCTGCTGCTCCCGCAGTGAACCGGTGCCGTACCGCAACTCGAGCCGCAGCGGCTCACCCCGCAGGGTCACAGTGCCGATCGCCGTCTGGTGGGAACCTTCTTCCAGCAGTTCCCAGGTGACCCCGGGGGCCCGCAGGACAATCGGGTCGATCGTGTCGTCGATCTCGAGGCCGTCCTCGCGGACAACGAGCCGGGTCGGCAGTCGGCCGAAGTCGAGCCGGGGGGCGAAGGTGATCCGCACTTCGCCGCGGCCTTCAACCTGCCGGATGAGATCGGTGCGGCCAGCCCGCTGAGTCGGCTTGCCGGCCGAGCAGTCGAGAAAGTCGGTCACGGAAAGCTTTGACCAGCTGGTCTTCAGTACCAGTGAACTGCCGTCATACTGCTGCTGCGGCCGGTCATCAGAGTCCTGCGCCGGTTCAATCGTGAAATGCCCCGCTGCAGGCCCACCGAGCAGCTCGGCGAACAGGGCTGGACCATCGACCCGGGGGGCGCACATCCAGCAGACCCGTCCGCCGGGGGCGACCAGGGCCAGCACCCGGCCGTCTGAGAGCATGGCATGCCGCTCGATCGGCACGGCGTCGGCTCCGGCGAGATAGGCCTCGCGGGCACTGGCGAGCCTCGCCAGCCGGCGGGCCACCTCGGTCGGGTCGCCGATGCGGTAGGTCGCCGTGCTCGACCCGGTACCGACCTTCACCGAAACGTCGGGGCCGTGCAGCCGCACAAAGGCATCTTCATCGGTGACGTCATCCCCGAAGTAGACGACTGCGGTGGCACCAACCCGGTGCCGGAGGGCATCGATGCAGTCGCCTTTCGAGGTGTGCATCACCGCCAGTTCCAGCACCTTCTTGCCCGATTTAACTTGGACATCGTTCCAGGTGGCCGCCCCGCCGAGCAGTTCCTCAACAGCCGTGTCGGCAATCGCGTCATCGACGTTGCGGTAGTGGAAGGCGACGGAGGCCGGCTTGGGCTCGATGTGGAACTTCGCGTCACGGGCGGCAATCCGGTGCATCTCGTCGAGCACCTGCTGCCGGAGGGCGACCTGTTGCTCGGTGAGCGTCCGTACAAAGTCTTGATCGAACTCGCTGCCGTGGGAGCCGACCAGCATCACCTGACCGTCGAGGGCGCTGAGGTTTGCGAGATCAGAAAGCGATCGCCCCGAAATGACTGCACAGTGGGTGCCGGAGAGGCTGGCCAGGGCCCGCAGAGCGATGATCGACTCGCGGACGGGGCGGGCATCGTCGGGGTTGGCCACGATCGGCGACAGGGTGCCGTCGTAGTCGGTGGCGACCAGCAGGATCGGCACGCGGGCGATGGCCTCCAGGGCCAGGTCGAGATCGTCCTCGGGCATGAGGATCGGCACAGGGGATTCATTCCCGGTCAAGAGCGGTCTCCAGCAGGGGTGGCGGCGGGGGGAAAAGCGGTGACAGCCTCGGGCTGTTCGGCCGTGAGAGCTTGGGTGAAGTCGGCCGCCCACGTGAAGACAGTCCGCTTCCGCACCCGCTGCCGCAGGCTCCGCATCCGGCGGACCTGCTCGGCCCTGGGCATGGCGATTGCGCGGTCGATGATCGCCGCCATGCCGTCGATGTCGTGCGGGTTGACCATCACGGCCCGGTCAAGCTCAACGGCCGACCCGGTGAACTCTGAGAGCACAAGCACGCCGGTGTCGTCGCGGCGGCTGGCGACATACTCTTTGGCCACCAGGTTCATGCCGTCACGGAAGGGAGTCACCAGCATCACGTCAGCGGCCAGATAGTAGGCCACCAGTTCCTCAATCGGCAGGCTACGGCGAAGGTAATGCACGGGGACGGCCCCGACTGTCCCGAACTCACCATTGATGTGGCCGACCAGTTTCTCAATCCGGTCGCGAACCTCGATGTACTCATCGACGCTCTCGCGTGAGGGAACGCTCACCTGCACGAGCACCAGATCATCAACGGTATGCCGGCCACTTTTGAAGATCTCGTAGACCGCCCGCAGCCGCTGATCGATGCCTTTGGTGTAGTCGAGCCGATCGACCCCGAGCATGATCGTGCGGTGTTCGCCCAGGTCGGCCCGAATCTGCCGGCCGCGGGCGATGACCGCAGGATCATTGGCGAGGGCCACAATCCGGTCGAAGTCGATCGAGATCGGATAGTCGCGGGCCAGCACCCGCCGGCCATTGACATTGATGGCATGCCCGCTGCCACGGTGGATGGTGTAGCGGTTGACCAGCCGCACGAAGTTCTGGGCGCCGTGGCGGGTCTGGAAGCCGATCACATCGGCCCCGAGCATGCCCTCGAGAATCCGCTGCCGCCAGGGCAGCTGGGCGAAGAGTTCGACCGGCGGGAAGGGAATGTGCAGGAAAAAGCCGATGCGAATATCGGGCCGCATCTCGCGGAGCATGCCGGGAACGAGCTGCAGGTGATAGTCCTGCACCAGCACGTGACCGTTGGGGGCTGTCTCCCGGGCGGCCACTTCGGCAAACCGGTGGTTGACCGCCACGTAGGGGGCCCACCAGGACCGGTTGTACTGCGGGGTCTGACAGGCGTCGTGATAGAGGGGCCAGAGGGTGCTGTTGGAGAAGCCCTCGTAGTAGTCCCGCACCTCCTCGGCCGACAGGCTGACCGGCACGTTGAACAGGCCATCGTGTTCGAATGGCCCCAGATTCGCCTCGGAACTGCCGGCCCAGCCAATCCAGACCCCGTTGTGTTCCCGCAGAATCGGCATCAGGGCCGAGACCAGCCCTCCGGGGCTCGTCTCCCAGCCGCCACCTGCTGCCGAACGATGGACCGGGAGCCGATTGGCGATGACCACCAGATCGCCGCGGTCGTGACTGACAAGCATTGGGGCTCCTGCAGGCAGGCTCAAGGAGACTCCTTTTCGAAACAGCGTTACGAGCCCTCCCGAGTTGCTCGCGGTTCCCACGGTCGATCCGCCTTCGACCGCGAGACTGTGGGAGTATACACGAATCAAATGAATGGTCGCAGCGACCTGCCGCGGCTGAGGCGAACGCTGGTCGCCTGAGCCACCCTGACGTACAACGATGAAGAAGTCGGTGACCCGGGCGATCAGCGTACGTCGCCCACCGTCGAGCCAGATGAAGGTGAATGGGGTGAATGAATTCGTCGAGCCGCTGGGCATGCGGGTGCTGATCCGCAAGGATGAGAGCCGTCATCAGACCCGCGGGGGCATCGTGCTGCCCGACCAGGCGGAGATTCCCACGATTACCGGACGAGTGGTCGAGGTGAGTCTGCAGGTTGAGCGGGACGCCGACTTTCCCATCGAAAAGTACGACAAGGTGCTCTTCCACCCCCGTCATTCGATTCCGGTTGACTTCGAGCAGAACAACCTTCTGTACGTCGTGCCGATCGAGGATGTCGTGGCGGTCTTCCGGCGGCACGACACCGCCACCCCGCAACGCCGGGGCAAAACCGATCCAGAGGCTGAGTAGCCTGGAGATTGATCGACAACAACGGAACGGAGAGGACGGGATTCGAACCCGTGGACCAGCTTTTGACCGGTCACGTCTTTAGCAAAGACGCGCATTCGACCACTCTGCCACCTCTCCTTTGCGGCAGGCAAGACTGCCCGAGGACAGCGTGAGCGATCCCACAGTCCGTTGCCGCCGCAGAATCCCTCTGGACGAGGGATCCCTTTGTCGATCATTCTGAGCCAGACGCTCGTTGCATGCAAGGAGGCGCCGGAGTCACCGCGTGGAAAAGCCCGCTTCATTACAATTACGGCTGCTTGTCCCGCTCGGGCTGGCCAGCTGCAGCTGCCTGCTCCTGCTGAGCCAGCCCCCCGCCACCGCTGCGGAAAAGCTTCACGCCCGTTCCACGATTCGGTCGAGCGAAGCCGCCGAGCATATTGCAGCCCTTGCTGATGATGCCTTTGAAGGCCGCGAAGGGGGCCGCCGTGGCGGCCGGGCCGCGGGTGGCTATGTCGAGCAGGCCGTTGCCCCACTCGGCTTTTTGCCAGCCGGCGACAATGGCGGCTATTTTCAGTCGTTTGCCACCGGCCACGGTACCCTGCGAAATGTGCTGGCCCTGCTGCCGGGAAGCGACCCGACCTGTCGGGATGAACTGGTCGTCATCGGCGGGCACTACGATCATGTCGGCTACGGCAACGCCCGCAACAGCTTCGGCCCGTTCGGTTTCGTTCACAACGGAGCCGACGACAACGCCTCAGGAGTCGCCGGGCTGCTCGAAATAGCGGAAGCCTTGGCCGCCCTGCCGCAGCCACCACGGCGATCGATTCTGATCGCCTTTTGGGATGGCGAGGAACAAGGGCTGCTCGGCTCGAGGCATTTTCTCAAGCATCGTCCGCCGCCACTCCGTGGCCGGGAGATCGTCTTCGCGATCAATCTCGACATGATCGGCCGTCTCCGGCAGCGGCTGGAGGTCTTTGGCACCCGCTCGGCGGTCGGGCTCGAAGCGTTGGTGACGCGGGCCAACAATCTGCCCGGACAGGAGCCACTTGATCTGACCTTCGACTGGAAGGTCGAAGCCGACTCGGACCACTATCCGTTTCTCCAGCGGGGCATTCCGACGATCATGTTCCATACCGGGCTGCACGATGACTACCATCGGCCCAGCGATGATGTTCATCGTGTCAACCTCGCCGGGCTCGAGCCCGTGGTCCGCCTCACCTTTGCGACACTGCTCGAGGTTGCCGACAGCCCTGAGCCGCGGCTTCCGTTTCGGAATCGTTGCCTGACCGAATCGAATGCCAGCCGGTCACGACTCGAAGCCAAGGCCTATCTGCCGGCGGACAAGCCGGGCCGCTGGGGAATCGGCATCCGGCTCGATGAGGCCAATCCAACCGTGCCGGTCGTGGTCGCGGTCAGGCCGGCATCGCCCGCAGATCGGGGCGGCCTCAGGCTTCGCGATCGCATCCTGGCGATCGGCGGCCGCCCGCTGCGGGATCAGCAAGAACTGGTGGGCCGCCTCAGCGAGATAGCGCCAGGTGGCGGCGTCGAGGTGGTGGTGGCCCGAGATGGGCGGCGGCTGAAACTTCTCTGGCAGGACTGACGAACCGGTCTGAGCGAACCGCTGGGGCTGGTCGGTGAACGTGAGGTCAGACGATCAGTCTTCGTCCTCTTCTTCCCAGTCGTCCTCGTCGTCATCTTCCCACTCGTCGCCTTCCTCGTCGTCCTCGTACTCCTCGTCTTCGCCTTCCTCGTCCTCTTCCTCGTCCTCTTCGTACTCCTCGTCGTCGACTTCCTCCCACTCCTCTTCTTCGACCTCTTCGCCGTCGTCTTCTTCCTCGCCTTCCTCTTCCTCTTCCTCGTCTTCGTACTCTTCGTCCTCGTACTCCTCGTCCTCGTACTCTTCGTCGTCGTCCTCCCAGTCCTCGTCCTCATCTTCGTCTTCGGCGACGATGTCGGTGACAGGGTCGGTCAGGTCGTTCGTCGAGTCGAACAGATCATCGGCCGACAACAACTCTGGAAGTTCGTTCCAACAGAAAACATCCGCCCGCGAAACGTCTTGCGGCTCGCTGGGATTCAGAACAATCGTCACTGCTTCGTCTCCTGGAGTCGAGTCATGAGGTCGATCGCGGGAAGGAACATGCTTGAAATTGTGTTCGATGGTTGGCGGTCCAGCCAAGCCCCGAGTCAAAAAATTTAGCAGCCCGGTGGGAAATTTTCTCTTTGTTGGTGGCAGCTCTTCCGCGGCGGCGCGATGTCAGCCGTTGGCTTACGGGACACCCACCACCGTCAGTTGCTTGTCGGCGTTTTTGGCCGCCAACTTGCGTGCGGTTGACAACGGAGTCAAGGATGCCGGCGAACGGCACCGGCGTCGGTGCCGGCCCGTCACCCTCAGCCGTGCCGCAGCGGGCCCGGCAATATGCCAACGGCATCGCCGCCGTGCAACTCCCCGGGGAGAAAATTCTCAGTCTCGATGCTCCGGCCCGGCAGGGCGGGAGATGGGAGGGTCGCCAGTTTCGACCGGCGGGAGATCCTCGATTCGGCCCAGCCCAAAAACCCGCAGGAAGTATCGGCTGGTGCTGTAGAGGTTGGGACGGCCGAGTTCGTCGCTGCGGCCGCCGACGGCAATCAGGTCGCGGTCGAGCAGTTGGCGGAGCATCTCCTCGGAGCCGACACCGCGGATCGACTCGATATCTGGACGGGTTACCGGCTGCCGGTAGGCGACGATTGCCAGGGTCTCCAGGGCGGCGGTCGAAAGCCGATTTTCGGCTGGGTATTCAAGTGCTCGCTTGATCCAGGGGCCGAATTGTGGTCGCGTCAGCAGCTGGTATCCACCGGCGAGATGCTCGACGCGGAAGGCCGCTCCGGCCGCGTCGAGCAGCTGGTTGAGCTCCCGCAGAAGGGTGCGGGCCCGGGTTGCGTCGGGCAGCCGGGCCAATTTTGCCAGCCGCCTGACCGGCAGCGGCTCGCGGGCAACGAACAGGGCAGCCTCCAGCCGGGCCAGTTCCTCGCTGCGTGGCTGCTCGCCGCCAGCGGCCGACGGTTGTGGCGGTGCGGTTCTCCGCCGCTTCCCGAAAGCAAATCGAAGCCGGCGGCGGGGCAGCGGCGACCGAGAGAGTTGCCGGCGGCTCGGGCCGGCTGGCAGCGCCGGTGACCGGCCAGTCGCCAGCCGCCGCCGACTGAGCATGCGGACCCGAGACGAGCGGTGGCGGGCGTTGGCGGGTGGCATGGGCGAACCGGTTTGGAAAACGTTCACACCTGGCCCGGGGAAGGCGGCGGTGGGCTATCGCTGGAACGTCTGCGAGCCGCCGTACGGCGGTTGAGCGGCAAGCCGACGATTCCAGCGGCCAACCTGTTCAAGCAATCGCTGGAGCGTTTCGGCTTCCGTGGTGCCATTGGCATGGAACAGCCGCTGCAGCTGCCCCTCGGTATCGACCGCCAGACGGCAGCTGCCACGCACTGAGCGGCTGCCATCGCCAGCGGGCTCGATCAGCAGCCGTTGAACCCCGGCTGCGGCAAGCTGGCGACGGAGCACCGGTGTCTGATCGGGGCTCAAGGGCTGCCGTCCCGCGGCCGGTTGGGGCAGCTGGCCGAAGGGGGCGGGTGGGACGGACGGCTCCCGCAAGGCCGCCGCCTGCGGCGGGGTGGAACTCGTGCCACCAGCCAGCAGCGGGCCGGCAGGGGCCGCCGCAAAGGCGAGGTCGGGATCAGATTCCTCCGCTTCGGCTGGCCGAGCCAGCGATTCAATCAGTTCAATGGCCGGGTTGAGCACGATCCTGCTGCAGGCGTCCCGAACCTCCGGCGGCAGTTTGTGGGAGAACATCGCCAGCATCGGCACCACGATCATGCAGGCGAACATCAACAGCGAACGAAATCTCATGAGGCAACCCAACGCTCACATCCGGGGTCAGAACCGCAGCGGCGGACACTAGCGGGCTGCCGGCAGCGGAACAATGTGAACCGCGTGGTCGGAGCCCCCTGGGTGTTCCCGCAGTCGGCTCAGTTTTCCCCGTCTGCCGGCTCACTCAGGCGAACCGCTCGCAGCCAGAAGTCGACTGGCACCCGTCGAACGCCCAGCGGGAGCCGCCAGGTCACCATGGTTCCGCGGGGCAGCTGCCCGCTGCTGAGGCCGAAACGGGCTGCAACTGTCAGCCCCCGGCGGCTGCGAGCGGCCACCCGATGGCTGGCGGCGGTGACCACCTCACCGGTGGGCAGCAGCAGTTCCGGCTGCCGATCGGCAAGCCAGCCCCGGTGCGAGGCAAATGCTTCAGAGGGCTCAGCAAGCTGGGCTGAGAGTTCAACCTCGCAGGTTGCCGCCGTCGAACCGCTCGGTTCGATCGTCCAGCCGATGAGCCGCACCGACAGCCCCGCGAGCGTGCGGGAAGGGGCTGGACTGTCGGCCGATGGTGGCAGCCTGCCACCGTGCTGCTCGAGCGGCAGCATGAAGCGGTGCTCATAGCCGGGCAGCCAGCACTCGACCGTCCCCCGGAGGCTGGTCAGCATCGTCACGCCGGGTGGGGATGGGCCGAGCCGAATCGGGAGATCGACCCAACACTTCCCCGCGGTCAGCAGTGGCTCGACCGCACCACGCCGGCTCGGAAGTGACACGGCTTCACCCGCCGCGGCCTCGGCCACGATGGAGGCCAGCGGCAGCCGCAGCACCACCGGTGCCAGCGGCGGTGACCATCGCAGCCGCAGCAGCAGTCGATGGCCGGAGCCACTCAACCGATCGACCTGCTGGACGGCCATGCTGAACGGGCCGGTCGCGGTCGCCGGGGCTGCCGCGTCTGCGGGAGGCTGGTCGAGCAGCTGCTGAGTCGCTTTGATGGCAATCGCCTCGGCAAGCAGCGGCAGCCGAAAGGCGGCCTCGCCCGTCGCGTTCGGGAGGGCCCGTTCGATTGCCGGCAAGGCCATCGGGCCGCAGGCAAGCAGCCCATCGACCGCGGCATCGCGGACGGCCAGCTTTCCGTGATTCAGCTGCCGAATCAACGTTGCCGGGTCGTCCGTCGGCCCGGCACCTGCCTGGGTGATTGGCGAAGCTGGCGTCAGCAGCAGCACGGCCGCGATCAGCCGGAACAGCGTCATCCGGGGGGAGGGGTGGGATCGGCAGTGCTTCAGGGCAGGCGTCATGGCGGGGCCGCGGAGAAATCATTCAGATTGCATGAAGTGTCGCGAACCCACACGGCGTCGGCGGCCGCGACGCCTGGACACCAGAAGAGTATCATGACCGCTTGAGAAATCGCTTGCTTTACCGTCTTCCGTCCCGCATTGCCCGAGCCCGCAGGAACGCATGGCGACCATCGCAATCAGTCTGTGCGGAGAAGGCCGCGGGCATGCCACCCGCATCGCCACCCTGATTGAGCATCTCGAGCGGCGGCATGACATCCGGGTCTACAGTTCCGATGACGGCCTGCGATTTCTTCGGCAGCGATTCGGAGCGGGCCATCCCCGGGTGAGTGTCCATGAGATTCCGGGCATCGTCTTTCAATACAGCGGTGGCCGCCTCGACGTGCCGCGATCGATCCGGGCCGGCCTCGAGTATCAGGCCCGCCAGCTCGGCCCCCTGGTCGATCGGTTGATGGCCGACCTCGAGAAACACTCGGTCTCGCTGGCGATCACCGACTTTGAGCCGGCGTTACCGCGGGCCGCAACCCGGCAGGGGGTGCCCCTGCTGAGCATTGACCACCAGCACTTCCTGTTGGCCTACGAGCTTGATGCCCTGCCCTGGACACTCCGCTGGAATGCCTGGCTGATGAGCCATGCCGTCTGGATGTACGTCAGTGGTGCCGCCGAGACAGTCGTCTCAGCATTCTTCCGGCCACCACTTCGCCGGGGCTGGGAACACGTCCAGCAGGTCGGCCCGCTGCTTCGGCGGGAGATTGCTCAGGCTGAGTCGCGTGATGGCGGCTATGTGCTCAGCTATCTTCGCCGTCACACGCCCTTCAGCGCAATCGAAACCCTCGCCCAGTGCGGGCTGCCGGTCAAGGTCTATGGACTCGGTGCCCGTGACCCGATCGGGTCGTTGTCATTTCAGCCGATCGACGATCGGCAGTTTGCCACCGATCTCGCCGGCTGCCGGGCGGTCGTCTCTGCCGCCGGGAATCAGCTGATCGGCGAGGCGATTCACCTGGGGAAGCCGCTGCTGGTGCTGCCCGAACGGGCCCATGGTGAGCAGTCGATGAACAGCCACTTTCTGCAGGCGATGGGCTGCGGTGAGTTCGTGCATCTGGAGGATGTCACGGTCGGCGATGTCCGAAGGTTTCTCGATAGCCTCGATCGCTTCGCCGCGCCGCTCGCCAACCTCGTCGGCACGATGGATGGAACGCCGCGGGTGCTGGCGATCATTGACCACTGGCTGAGCCGGCGGCTCAGTGACGCCGCCTGACGCGACCGGGCTCAGCCCTGCTCGCGCAGCAGCCGGACGATCGTTGGGAGGAGGCCTCGGATGGCCCGGCCCCGATGGCTGATCAAAGCTTTGACCGCCGCGGCAAGCTGGCCGAAGGTGCGGTGGTATTCCGGAATCAGGAAGTAGGGGTCATAGCCAAACCCGCCATCTCCGGAAGCGTCTACGGTGATCTGGCCGCAGCAGCGACCGGCGCCGATTGCCCGGATGGTTCCTGTCGGATCGGCCAGGGCAGCATGGCAGGCATAGTGGGCGGTACGGGCCGGGCCCGGGACGCCCGTTAGTTTTTCCAGCAGCAGGGCGTTGTTGGCCGCGTCGGTTGCCTCGGGCCCGGAGAATCTGGCCGAGTAGACGCCCGGGCCGCCCGCGAGGGCATCGACGACCAGCCCGCTGTCTTCGCCGAGCACCCACTGCCCGAGGGCCCGGGCCTGCTGGCTCGCCTTGAGTGCCGCATTTTCAGCAAAGGTCGTACCCGTTTCGGCTACTTCCACGGCTTCGGGAAAGTCGGCGAGCGACCGGCAGCTGATGCCGTACGGCTCAAGCAGGAGGGTGAGCTCCCGCTTTTTGCCGGCATTGGTGGTTCCGAGCACCAGCGTGGGACGAACGGGGCTGGTCATGGCGGCTGTGACTGGGGCGGGTGGAGGCGGCCGGGGCCGTCACCCGCTGGCGACCGCTACCGCCGGCCGATCGGCAGCCGGGGCACATCGACGGGCCGGGGCTGCACATCGAGCAGAATACCCTCAATCCGCTTCGGAAGAATTGCGCCCGCTGCCAGGCGATCCGGGTCGGGGCCGAGGGCGGTGGTGATCCGCACCAGTTCTGGGTGGGGCTGACTGGAGCCGTCCTGCTGTTCGATCGCCAGCTGTGACAGACTGCCGACGCAGACCATGCTCGATTCGCGGTCATGAAACTCCCAGGCCTGCCAGCCCTGCCGCCGCAGGGCTACGGTGAGCCGGTGGGCTTTCTCGGCCGCCTGCACCAGCCGGCTTTCAAATCCGGCCTCTTCGGCTGCGGTGGTCTTCTGGTCGGCGAAGGTGCCTGCCCCGGTGAAGGTGGCGACCCGCACGCTGTACCGGCCCGGGCAGTCGAGCAGGCTGTGCTCGACATCGGCGTTGATGCCGATGACAAAGTCGTCGAGCTGGGGCCGGTTGAAGAAGTCCTCGGGCAACAGCGGATTGGGAATCATGAAGGCAAGCCGCATCGGCCCCCGGCCGGCCTGCTTGTCGAGCCCGATCATTCGGCGGAAGTCGGCAAAGGCGCGGCTCTTGCCCTGTTCACCGGTGAGGGCCTCGGGCTGCAGGCTTTTGATCGTTGCCAGGGCCTTCTGGGCCCGGCTGTCATCGCAGGAGGCGAAATCACCCACCATCACGGCGACCTCGACAACCTGTTGAGCATTGGCATACCGCATCCGCTTGGGGCTGCCATCGGGATTGAGCCCGAGGCCCCGCTGGGCGCCGGTGAAGTCGAAGGCCTGTTCGTGGGTGTAGGCCCGCATCTTGAAGCGACCGCGGAGTTCCTGCACGAGCCGGCGGGCATCATCCCGGGCCCCCTCGCCACGAAACGTCGTGGCCAGCACCAGCCAGGGGCCGTCCCGCTCTGACAGCGGAAACATCGCCTGCGGGTCGATCTTCTGCTTACTGAACCAGGTCGTCGGCAGCCAGCCACTCTGGGCCCGTGCCGGAACTGACCAGCCGCCGGCCATGAGGCCGATCAGCAGGAACAGCAGTTGCCGAAAAGGCTTTCGTGGGAAGTGTTGTGACACGAAGGGGGGGCCGAAACGGGAATCGTGGCGGAATGAATGCGGTGGGACGGTAGCAGTCACGCCGCGACCGAACGAGAGGAGTTTTGCTCGCCACCGCGAGCACGCTTCCAGCCGGTTGGAACAATCCGGGTAAGATGCGAAGGGTGGTCAGCCACAGTCGGCGGCCGGTCAGGTCTCGGAAAGGCAGCAGCATGGAGCCAGATCGGCCCACCCTCCCCGTTGAGTGCGGCAGTTCTCGTCCCGCAGCGGTCAGGCTGGTGAAAATCGGGCTGCTCGTCGGCTGGCTCGCCCTGCTGACACTGCCGCCGGCGGTGCTGTGGAGCATCCGCGATCGCTGGCTGGCCGATCTCGACCAGCCGGCCATACAGGCCCACTGGGACAGGTTTCGGAGTGACATGAAGGCCCAATCCGATCGGAGCGGGCCGGTGCAGCACAAGGTGCCGAAGAGTGCCGAGCCGCCGCTGCGGGTCTGGCTGCGGGACTACTTCGGGCTGGCCGTGGTCGCCTGGGGAGTGCTCGGGACAACGCTCTATGCGTTTATGAGCCTGATGATTCTGGGGCTCATCAGGCCGGCCTCACCAGCGGGCAGCCACCTACTTTCCCAGGATGAATCGGGCGGTCACCGCGACGCTGACAAACAGAATCAGCGTGATCCCGAGCACACCGAGCAGTGAAAACACGACAACCCTCTCGTAAGTCCTGTCCAACGACGTCGGCCTCAGCCGCCACGCTCGGGATGGTAGCAGAGAAGCCGCTGCCGCCGCTATCGCGATCAGCGAGTCAGCCCGCGGCCGCCCCGGCTATCGCCCGAAGAGGTCGTCCGAGACCGTGTTCTGGGCGGCCCGCCCGACGTCGTCGAGCGTTCGCCGCTGCCCGACAGTGTGCCAGGGCGTGACGTCAGCCAGTTCCGGCATGATTTCGAGAATCTGCTCGATCAACTGCCCGACCAGCCGGCTGGCCTGACCCTGGTCGCCGACCTGTTCCCGGATCGCTGCGGCGGTCTTCATCAGCTTGACCATGCGTGACCGTGCCAGCACCGGTCCGGAGAGTTGGCCCTCGCCTTCCTCGACGAGGTCGGCCAACGGCACGTCGAGCACCTGCTGCCACCTGAGCAGATCACTGATCCGTAGATCGGCATCGGGCTGCTCTTGTCGCCTGATGACCGCCATCTCGATGCCCAGCCGGCGGGCGACATTCCGCAGGGTAACGCCCTGCTGCTGACGCACCTCGGCAATCCGGTGCAGCCGTCGTGGCCGCGATCGTCTCGACTGCGGATTTCCGCCAGTCGATCGCCGCCGCAGTCCCCGCGGAGGCTGCGGCTGGGCAGCCCGGCAGTCGGCCTCAGCCCGAACGACGTCGGAATAGGAAGTGTCAGCGACAGCGAGGGGATTCTCGTAGGCATCCTCGCGGTCGTCGCAGTCCTCGTGGCGATCGACTCGATACGGAACCGTGGCCATCGTTCTCTCCTTCTCGTGAGCAGGCCGGTGAATCTCCAGCGAGACCCCCCGGTGACGTCGGTCGCCGACCCGTCTTTCGCTCACCCCTCCTTCGGTCATCGCGCAGCGTCGGCCGGCAACAAACCAAAGGGGATCGTGAGCGTGAGAAGAGTCAGCAGCAGTTGCTCACCAGATCGGACCATGCCTTGCCTGCATGTCCGGCTGGTGAAACGATACTCTCGTGGCAGCGTCGAAAAAAGTGGTGGTATTCACTTCGGAATCAGCCATTCACTGGTTCGCCCTGCTACGAGACTTCTGAGGTGCAGTGCCATTGCTGTGCCCCTTCTACGGAGGCCGGCAGGAGACCGTTCGCTGGTTCATCGATTTTTTCAGCGATGGCCGGCGGTCCACCGCCGGGCGAGGTCGGCTGAACGCTATAGTGAGGTGGACAGTTGGCACGCAGCCGCGATGCGTCCGCCGTCTGGCCCCTTGGAAATGCCATGCCCCCATCAAACCCCGATGTTGCGACCGCCGCTGAGCTGTGGTGGGCCGATCTCGGCTGCCACGAGCAACTGCTTGTCGCCGGCACTGATGCCGTCTCCTTCATCGAAAACTTCACGACGGCAAAGGTGAGCGACCTGCAGCCGGCCGCCGGCTGCGAAGGGTTTTTCTGTGATGCCCGCGGCTGGGTGCTTGATCTGGCCTTGATCCGTCGAACCACTGAGGGCCTGCTGCTGCGCGTGTCCGCAGGGCGGGCGGCACCGCTCCGCCGCCATCTTGATCGCTACCACATCCGCGAGGAGCTGGAACTGGTTGATCGCAGTGAGGGGCTGAGCAGCCTGCTGATCAGCGGAAGGTCGGCCGCAGGCTGGCTCGCCGAACACTTCACGGAGCACCTGCCGGTCTCCCGGCTGCAGTTCAGGGATGGCCTTCTTGGGGTGGCGGCCGACATCGAACCCGTCGCCGCGCGGCTGACCCTGATTGATTGGTATGGCCAGGGCGGCTTCCTGCTGGAGACGACGGCAGGTGGGCGGCTGGCCGCGGCGGCTGCAGCCGCCGGCCTGCCGCAGGCACCGGCCGAAATGGTGGCGGCCCGGCGGCTGCAGCACGGCTGGCCGTTGGCGGAAGACATTCCCGAGAAGACCCTGCCCCAGGAACTCGGCCTCGATGATCGCGCCATCTGCTTCACCAAAGGCTGCTATCTCGGGCAGGAGACGGTCGCCCGCCTCGATGCGCTGGGCCACGTCAACCGGCGGCTGACGCTGCTGGCGGTCACCGGTGCCGGCCCTGTTGCTCGGGGGCTGGCCGTGGTCAGCGGCGACACCCAGGTGGCGACGGTCACCTCGGCAGCGCCGGCGGCTGAGGGAGATGGCTGGCTCGCCCTGGCGATCGTGCCGGTGAAGGCGGCGGCGACGCAACTCACCATCGATGGTCGGGTGGCCGTGCCCCGGCCGTTTCTCGCCCCAGCGGAGAGCAGCACCCGATGAGCAGCACTGAACCACCCAGGGCAGACCAGCCCGACGCTGAAGAACTGCTTGAGACCCGCCGGTTTCGGGTTCTCCGTGTCCAGGAGGTCTGCCGCGACGGCAGCCTGCGGCCGCGGGAGGTGATCGAACATCCCGGCAGCGTGGCGATTGTGCCGCTGGTGGACGACGACCATGTCTGTCTCATCGAGGTTTTCCGGCGAGCGGTCGGACGCAGCCTCGTCGAGATTCCGGCCGGCACCCTCGACCGGGTTGAGTCGCTCGAGGAGGCGGCCGCTCGCGAGCTGGCCGAGGAGACCGGCTATCGGGCGACGACCCTTGAGAAGATCGGGGCCCTCTGGATGTCACCGGGCATCCTTCGGGAACGGATGCATCTGTTCGTCGCCAGCGGGCTGCAGCCGGGCCCGCAGGCACTCGAGCCGGGCGAGACGATCGAGCCCCGGGTGGTGGCCTGGCCGGAGGCGGTGGCGATGTGCCGGGATGGCCGAATCGAGGATGCCAAGACGGTGGCGGCCCTGCTGCTCACTGCCCGGCGGTGGAAGCCTTCGCTGCTTGGCTGACCGCGGGTTCGGCCGACGTCCGGCGATCCAACAAAAACAGCCCGCCGCCGATCAGCCCAGTCACGATGGTGGCGAAGAACCAGAGCAGGCCGATGGCCACCGCCTGTTCTTTGCCAACGCCCCAAGGGGCCAGCAGCACTGCCATCCCCCCCTCGCGGACGCCGACGCCGTTGATGCTCACCGGCAACACCATGGCCAGTGAAATCAGGGGCACCACCGAAAACCAAACACCGAGATTGAGCGAGACCCCGATCCCCCGGGCGAGCAAGGCAACTGAAACAGATGCCCCGATCTGAACGATCAGGCTCCAGCCGATGGCCTGGGTCATCAGGTGGGGACGTTGCTGATAGGGAAGTAACTGGCTGAGGAACTGTCGCAGCCGATGCTGGTGCGGCAGCAGATCGAGCAGCCGGTCGAGGCTGCCGACGGCCAGCCGGAAGCCGAGGATTACGACGGCCAGCAGGGCCAGCCCCAAGGCCAGGGTCGCAGCCGGCACCAAGGCAAACTTGATTGCAAGCAGTGCCGCCCCCGCCAGAACACCGAGCGCCGAGACGCCGGCGAGCCGGTCGGCCAGAATCGTGCAGCCGGCCAGCAGCCGGCCCCGGGTCGTCTCGGACAGCCGGTAGGCCTTGATCACATCCCCGCCGATCGACGATGGCAGGCAGAGGTTGAAGAAGACCCCCTCGAAAAACCGCCAGACGAATGCGGCCGTGGAATGCTGAAAGCCGATCGGGCGGGCGAGAGCCGACCAGCGGATGCCGGCCACGACTTGGATGCTGACCGCGGTGATCAGCCCCGCGGTGAACCACTGCCAGTCGAGCGCCGCCAACAGGGCCTGCAAGGACCGCCAGTCAATGCCCCGCAGCACGAAGGCGATCAGCCCGAGCGTAGCGGCGACCCGCAGGACGATCCCAGCCCATCCCGGTAGCCAGCTGCGGCCGGCGGCGGGCGGGGTGGTCTCGTCGGCAACGCGTTGAGGAGGCGGGTGCTGGGCGGGTGCGGGCATGGCGGCAATGGCGACGGGCGGCCATACCCGCTGTGGACGGGTCGGGGCCACCACTCATCAGTTTCTGACACGTTTGCTGGTACTGTATCAAAAGCTGGGAATCCCGCTCTGTTCATCATTTTTTAGCGTTCGTACCGGTCGATGCCCTTCGGATCTGCACCAATGCTCTGGGACCCGTTCGCGATCGGAGCTGCCGGATCGTCATTGCTCGACCTGGCAGCGGTCGGCTTTCTGGTGGTCTTCGGAGCGAACCTCGGCAGCTTTCTCAACGTGGTCGCCTACCGGGTGCCGCAGGGCCGGTCGGTGGTCTTCGGTGGTTCGCACTGTCCGGTCTGTGGCCGGGCCATCAGGCCGTGGCATAACCTGCCGGTTGTTGGCTGGCTCATGCTTGGGGGCCGGTGCCGGGATTGCCTGGTGCAGATTCCTTTCCGTTACCCGCTGGTTGAAGCTTTGGCGGCAGTGGTGATCGGGTCGGTCGCGGCGGTCGAACTGCTCTCTGGTGGCATCAATCTGCCGGTCGGCAATCAAATCAGCCACGAGGCCTGGTGGCGGGGCGTCGATGGATTGTTGCTGCGGCCCAACTGGAGGCTGGTGGCGATCTGCCTGCTGCATGTTGCGGGGTTGGCCACCCTGCTGGCCTGGGCGCTGATTGAACGTGATCGCCAGCGGCTTCCAGCTGGCTGGTGGCTGGGCACGTTGACCCTGCTGCTGGCCGTATCGGTGGGCGTTCCCTGGCTGCAGCCGGCCAGCCTGACAGCGCTGGGAGACCAACTGAACCTGGTGGCCACCAGCCCGCTTCCCGCCTGGCAGGCTGCAGGCCTGGTTGGCCTGGTTGGGATGCTGACCGGCTGGCTGGTTGGGGCGTTGCTGCGGGAACTGGGTCTGACCGGTGAGCTGGCTCGGCAGGGGCTGGCCCTGATCGGCGGCCTCTGTGGCTGGCAGGCGGCCCTGACGACCGCAGTGCTCTGGTTTGTCGTCAGTGTGATGCGGGTCGGGCTGGAGCGGGTGCTGGCGACTGCGAGTGGGCAGAAGCCGTCCCCCGACCGGGATGAGTGGCTGGCAACCCCCCGGCTGCTGCTGGCTGATCTGGTCGCGGCCCTGACGCTGCAGCTGCTGGCCTGGCGGTGGCTGGATGGACTTGCCAACGGCTTGGTTGAACGTCTGGTGTTCGTGCTCGCGGAGTGGGCCTGAATGCCGCTCACTCCGCCAGCCGCTCGAGCCCGCCGTGGGCCAGCACAAAGCTGCGGGTCCGGGTGGCCCCGTCGAAGCGGACCACGCCGATGGCCCGGGGGCCACTGCCGCTGATCCGCTCGAGGGTACCGGTCCCGTAGGTCTCGTGGGCGACGCGTTCGCCGGTCTGCAGGGCGGGCGGTTGCGCAGGGGCCCCGAGTTCCGAGGCCCGTTGAAGGGCAAGACTCGCCACCTTCCGCTTCCGTCCCGCCGGCCGTCCCGCAGGTGGCTGGTCAGACAGGTGCTCCGCGGCGGCGGCATCGACTTCGAGGATCAGTCCATCGGACCGCTCATGTCGGGCAGCCGGTGGGTCGCTCGACTGGGCAAGCGGCAGATCGTCGACTGCATCGGGCTGATGCTCGAAGCAGTCGGCGAAGGGGTCGGCCGCTTCGACGTGCCAGTCACCATCATCAGCGGTGGAGTTTGCCTGACCCAGCGCCGGGGCCTCCGGTCCGGTCAGCAGGGTTTCTTCACCCAGCATCTCAGTGAGGAACACACTCGGTGCCGAGATGCGACGGCTGCCGCGGTAGTCCCGGATCCTGGCCGCGCTGGCATGCACCTCCTGCTGGCCGCGGGTGATGCCGACAAAGACCAGCCGACGTTCCTCCTCAAGCTGGTTGTCGTCATCGAGGCTCCGCTCATGCGGCAGGATGCCGTCTTCCAGCGCGATCATGTAGACGACGGGAAACTCCAGCCCCTTGCAGGCATGAAAGGTCATCAGGGCCACCTGGTTGCCGGCTGGATCCCAGATGTCGGTGTCGGCCACGAGCGCGGTCTGCTCCAGGAACTGGCCCAGCGGATCGTCGTCGGGTAGCGCCGCCGTGAAGGACTCGTCAACCTGCCGGGCGGCGGTCACCAGCTCCTCGACGTTGGCCAGCCGCTCGTCCCCTTCCTCCTCTTTTTCGGCGGCGAGCAGTTCGCGATAGCCGGTCCGGTCAAGGACCGCCTCAACCAGCGGAGCGACCGCTCCATGGGCCCGTTGCTGCAGCTGCTGGAGGCCTTCAACCAGCTCACCAAACTGGGCATACGCCTTCACGGCCCGCTTCGAGAGGCCGGGCACTGCCGCTGCTCGACGGGTCGCTTCCAGCCGGGAAAGCCCTTGCTGTTCGGCCCAGGCCGCCAGCCGGTCGAGTGACTGCTTGCCGATGCCCCGTGGTGGAACGTTGACGATGCGGAGCAGGGCCTCATCATCGCGGGGGTTCTTCAGCAGCCGCAGCCAGGCCACCACGTCGCGGACTTCGCGGCGTTTGAAGAACTCGAGCCCGCGGATCAGCTGATAGGGCAGTTGTCGGTTCCGCAGGGCGACCTCGAGCGACCGCGACAGGGCGTTGGTGCGAAACAGGATGCAGAAGTCGCGGGGCTGGCGGCTGCCGGCGGCGACCGCCGCGGCAATCTCATCGGCGATCCGGTCGGCCTCGTCGTGGCTGCTGCTGTCGAGCACGATCCGCACCTGTGGCCCCGGCTCGGCGTCTGTCACCAGCTGTTTCGGTTTGCGCCGGCTGTTGTGGGCGATGACCCGATCGGCAGTGCCGAGGATGTTGGCGGTGCTGCGATAGTTCTGTTCCAGGGTGACAACCGTGGCGGCAGGATAGTCACGCTCGAACTCGAGGATGTTGCGGATGCTCGCCCCCCGCCAGCCGTAGATGGCCTGATCGGGGTCACCCGTGACGGCCAGATTCTGGTGGTCAAGCGACAGCCCCCGGAGGATGCAGTACTGGACGGCGTTGGTGTCCTGGTATTCGTCAACCAGCATCCAGCGGTACCGGGCGTCGAGCTGGCGACGAAGATCGGGATTGTCCAGCAGCAGCCGGGCGATGTGCACCAGCAGGTCGTCAAAGTCGACCGAGTTGGCCTCCAGCAGCATCTCCTGATAGAGCGGCCAGACCCGGGCAACGACCTCGTCTGCCGGCCGGCCCCAGCGGGGTTCGAAGGTTTCCGGCGTGACCAGGTCGTTCTTGGCCCGGCTGATCGTGCCGGCGATGCGGCCGATCGGGGTGTGGGTTAGCGACAGGCCGAGCCGCTTGGCGGCTCGCTTCAAGACCGACTGCGAGTCATCGGGGTCGAGAATCGAATAGTCGCTGGTGAGCCCCACCAGCCGGGCCTGGGATCGCAACAGCCGCGCGGCAAAGCGGTGGAAGGTGCCCATCTCGACGGGCTGGGGACCGACCAGATCGGTCACCCGCCTGCGCATTTCGTCGGCCGCCTTGTTGGTGAAGGTGAGGGCCACGATCTGGTGGGCGGGAACACCTGCTTGAATCAGATGGGCCACCCGGTGGGTGACGACGCGGGTCTTGCCACTGCCGGGGCCTGCTAGCACCAGCAGTGGCCCCTCGACGTGGGTTGCCGCCTGACGCTGGCTCGGATTCAAAGAATCGAGAGAAATTTGCCGCACTGAACCGAAATGCTGTCGGCCTGAGAACGAAGGGAAAGCTGACCCGGCACTGGCAAAACAAGTTGCGAAGGCCAGCCACCCGATCGCTGGTTGGTCGTAAGTTGTGAGAATTGAGTATATTCCGCCATGGCCGAGAGCGGGACACCAAGTGTCTGACTCGTCGGCCGGCGACGGCAGGTAGGCCGCCGCCTGTGATTCGCGGGCTTCCCCGGCACTGGTTCCGGGTGACCCGGTTCATTCCACCACCCATCGCAGCACGGGAGGGACCCCATGCCCAGGATTGCCTACAAGAGCCTGACAAAATCGGATGAGCTGGCGGAAAAGCTCGAGATGAGCACCGCCGAAATCGGCCTGTCGGTCCGGACGACGAACTGCCTGGAAGAGAAGGGCATTTTCACGGTGCACGATCTGCTGAACTGCACAAGGGCCGATCTGCTGAGCATCTCCAACTTCGGTGAGAAGACGCTGGAAGAGGTCTACAAGGCGCTGGAGAAGATCGGGTTTTTTCGCAAGCAGGCCGCCGCCGACGACATCGTGGTGACGCGGAAAGAGATCACCCGCGACCTGCCGTAGTGAACGGTGGAAAAAGGCTGTGGATGGCTTTTTCCACGGGCAGCGAGGAACGGGTGACCGGGAGAAGCGGGCGTGAGGCTGCCCACCTTTTTCAGCAAGAAACGCGGTGAACGCCGGACGGGTTCAGCCGCCTGGGGCTCGTTCGGAGAGGGCTTTTTCTACGCCGGGCTCCTTGCGGCAGGGCTGTTCATCGGTGGGCTGATGCTTGCCGGTGTGGCGGTTCCCGAGTGGCGGATCAACAATCATTTCGTCGAGGTTGAGGGACGGCTGGTGGGGAAGGGACTGGCCCGCCGCACCAGCACCGACCTGTTTGGTGTTCGGCGGCAGTCATGGCGGCCGGCAGTGCTGCTGGAGTATCGGGCGGGCGACGGGTCGGTTCGGGCCTGGCATGCCGGTGGCCGTGGTGAGACGACCACCGACCGCAGCCTCGCCCTGGGGCAGCTCGATCGCTGGCGGCTGGGGCAGCCGGTCCGCTGTTGGTATGACCCCGACCAGATCGAGACAGTGGTGCTCAAGCGGGGCTACAACTGGTGGCTCTGGCTTCTCACGCTGCTGCTGCCCGGTGCATTGGTTGCCTTCGGAGCAGCGGGGCTCGTCCGGGCGGCCCGCGCCTGGGGCCGATCGGAAGAGCGGCAGGCAGCCGAAGCTGAACGGTTTTTCCGTCCGCTGGTGCAGGCTGCAACCGCTGACGTGGACTATCCGACCGTGCCCCCCTGCGACGATCTGGTCAATTCACCCGGCACCATTCAGCGGTTCCGGCTGCCGACCGAAAGCCCTGAGGCCTGGTCGCTGGTCGGTTCTGGTCTGTTCGCCCTGTTGTGGAATGCGGTGGTGGTCGTGCTGGCGGTGGCCGCCGGTCTTGATCTGGCTGGAGGACGGACCGATTGGTGGCTGTTTGGGCTGCTGGCCCCCTTCGCCCTGATCGGGCTGGTGGCGGTGGGCCAGTTTCTGCGGCGGTTGCTGCTGGCGACAGCAGTCGGGCCGAGCCACCTGGAGATTTCAGATCATCCCTTGCGACCCGGGCAGACGTATGACGTGCATCTCTCCCAGGGCGGTTCGGTTGGCTTTCGGCGGCTTGAACTTGTGTTCGAACTGGAAGAGCAGGCGACCTACTGCCAAGGCACCGATGTCCGGACCGAGAAGCAGGTGGTCTGGCGTGAGTCGATTCGACGTTGGGATCGGGTGGAGCCGGTTCCCGGCACCCCCTTCGAGGCCGACCTGCAGTTCAGCGTGCCGCCGCGGGCGATGCACTCCTTCCGTTCGGCCCACAATGGCGTCGGCTGGCGGCTGGTGTTGCGGGGGGTGCCCGAACGCTGGCCGGCGTTTCTGCGAGTTTTCCCGCTGGTGATCGTGCCGGCTGACGCTGCTGTGGCCGTCGGCGGGTCGACCCTGCCGCGGCGGGAGGTGGTGTCATGATTGAACGCACGGGTGCGGGTGAGTCTGTGTCGCCCTCTCCGGGGCCGGCGTCTCCCCCTCGGGTGACAGTCACCTTTGCGGCCGACCGGGCCTCGTACGCGGCTGGTGATCTACTGCAGGCACGCTATCGGGTGGAGGCTGTTGATCCGGCGACCATCACTGCCATTGAGCGATCGGTTGTCTGGTACACCGAGGGCAAAGGCGAAGAGGACTTCGGCGTCGTTTTTTTCGACCGGCTGCTCGCCGACCAGTCTGGTAGCGCCGCCGACGCATCGGCTCCAGCGGCCGCCGCTGACTGGCTCAGCGGCAGCTTTGGCACCCAACTGCCACTCAGTCCGCTTTCCTACGAGGGCCTGATCGTGAAGATCAGATGGTGCGTCAGGGTGCGGCTGTTCTTCGTTAGCGGTCGTGACTTTGTCTCAGAGCACGTCTTCTTCGTCGGCGACATTCCGGTGGCCCGCCCGCTGGGGCTGGCTGTCTCATGACCGACCGTCGGCTGCCTCCCAACCCCTTTGCAACCCGCTCCACCCGTCCGGGAGCGGTTCCCTGGCAACCCCTGCCCGACGCTCCTGACGAGTTGCTCGAGCGGCTTGCGCAGGGCGGGGGCCGGGGGGCGATCTGCGGCCCGCACGGTAGTGGCAAGTCAACGCTATTGCAGCACCTGCTGGCAGCCGCGGCTGAGCGTGGCTGGAAAACGCGGTTGGTGGCGATCCGGTCGCAGGCCGATCTCGGGCGGGCCGTGGCGGCGATCGTGCTTGCGGCCGGGCGAGGCTGCTGGCTTGGCATCGACAGCTGGGAAAAGCTTGGGCGCTTCGGCCGGCCGCTGGCCTGGCTGGCTCGCCGGCGGGGCGGCCAGATTGTGGTGACCACGCACCAGCCGACAGGTTACTGGCCGGTGCTCGTGAACATTCGACCGGACGAAGAGACCTTCCGTCGCCTGGTCGCCCAACTCCTCAGGCAGGCTGATGGCAGCCACAGCCGGGCCGCCGTGTTCGAGCCGCCGCAGCTTGATGCTATCTTCCGGCGGCACCGAGGGAACATTCGGGAAGCCTTCTTCGAACTCTACGACCACTTTGAGCAGGTCTCGCGGCCTTCGGCGGGTGAGACCTGACCCCCCTTGGCCGTTCGCTGCCCCCGGCGGTTCGCGGGACAGAATTTTCCCTGCAAGCTGCCGGCCGCAGCCGCCTGACGGCAAAACTCGTCCGGTTGCACCGGCTGGACGGAGTGTGACGACTGTGCCTGCCCCAAAAAGATTTTTCAGGAAGCGAACCCCCTTTTTTTCAACGTGGTGCCGCCAGACCGCAACCTAGGTTAGGAGTGACGACGGGAGAACCCGGCATGTTTGCCTGACCCGTCGATCCCGACTCAAGGAGAGAGCGATGCGTTCGCGGCGAGTTTCAATCGGTGCGTTGCTGATTACCGGAGCTGTCTGTGGTGTTCCGGCAACTGGTGAAGCACAGTGCTGCCTGTCAGGCCTGTTCTCAGGGACTGGCTGCGGCTGCTTCAAGAAGGCTGCGCCTGCCTACGCGGTCGCCCCGGTGCCGGCCCCACCGCCGGTTGCCGCTGTCGCAGCACCGGCCGTACCGCCGCCACCGCCACAGCCGGTGATGGTGCCGGTGCAGCAGGTCAGCTACGTGCCTGAGACGACTTACCGGACCCAATACAAATGTGTGCCGGTCACCTGCTATCGGCCATCCTGTGAGATCGATCCCTGCACCGGCTGCGCGGTTGAATGCGTCGAGCTGGTCACCAATTACGTCCAGCAGCCGGTCAGTGTGCCGGTGACGCAGTACCGGGCGGTCTACACGACCAAATACGTTCAGATGCAGCCGGGGGCCAACCCGCAGGCTTACACCGGTGCCGTGGCTGTCCCACCCAACGCTGCCGGAGCGGCCGCCAGCCCCTTCGCCGCTCCACAGACGACGCCCCAGGCCTGGGGTGCAGCCGGGACCACGGCTCCGGCGGTGCCGCCTCAGCAGCCGATGCTGCCGCCGGCCGCCGGTGGCAGCACCTATCAGCAGCAGATCGTGCCGCAGAGCGGTACCTACGTGCCCCCTCAGACGCCTGCCCAGCCGCAGCCGACCAGTCCGCCGTCGCTGGCGCCGACGCCGTCTCTCAAGCCAATTCCAGAGCTGTCGCGGCAGCCCGGCCAGCAGCCGGAAAATGGGAACGGTGCAGAAAAGGGTGGGCAGTCGTCGGCACGCCCGGATCAGACTGAGCGCGGGTCCAACGGACCGAATGGTGCCGGCCAGCAGCGTGCGCCGGCGGTGACGCCGCCCCCCTCACTGCGGCCGATTCCGCCGGCCAGCAGCGGGCCGACCAGCAGCAGCCGCAGCTCCTACGGCACGCCTTTGCGGGGTGACAGCGGGATGCCGGTATTGCCCGGGAATGGCCCGAGTAGCTCGACCCGGGCTTTCCCCAAGCTGTTGGAGCCAACCGGGCACACGACCTCATGGCGGCCGACCCGAGCCACTGCACCGGCTCTGGACGAGCCAGCCAGCGGCCTGTCCAGTCGGCCGAGAACCCAGTCTCAGGCCACTTGGCAGCCGGCGTTCACGCAGGCCCCCGCCGGTCCGTATGCTCAAGGCTGGCAGCCGTCCTATCCGACGGCCGCGCTTCCCACCCGCGCCCAGCAGTAGCTTCCGTGACCAACGCCGAGATCGCCGCTGTCTTCGACCACATTGCCGATCTGCTGGAGTATCAGGGGGGCAACGTCTTCCGGGTGCGGGCCTACCGGAACGCCGCCCGGCTGGTGAAGGGAACGGTTGAGCCGTTGGCGGCGATCGGCCAAGCCGCCGATCGGTCCCTGACCGACCTCGAGGGAATCGGCAAGGATCTGGCGACCAAGATCGAGACCTTGGTCAGCGGCCAGCCACTTCCTCTGCTGAAGCAGCTGGAGGCGGAGGTGCCGCAGGTTGCCTTTGAGCTGATGCGGGTTCCCGGACTGGGACCGAAAAAGGTCAAACTGCTGGTCGATTCGCTCACGATCAACTCCCTGGACGATCTGGCTGATGCCTGCCGGGAGGGGCGGGTCCGCGACCTCAAGGGTTTCGGTGCCAAGACCGAGGCGGCCATTCTTGCCAACCTGGCCTTCGCCCAAGATCCGGAACACAGCCGGCTGCTCTGGGACGAGGCCGATGGGATCGTGCAGGAACTGCTCGCCTGGATGCGGCAGTGTCCGGCAGCCCGGCGGGTGGAAGCGGCCGGCAGCTGGCGGCGGGGCCGTGAGACGGTCGGCGACATCGACCTGCTGGCTGAAAGTGACGACCCGACCGTGGTGATGGACCGGCTGGTTGCCTGGGAGGCAGCGGGTGCGGTGCTCCTGCGGGGTGAGACCAAGACCAGCATCCGCGGACCGCGGGACGTGCAGATCGATCTTCGGGTCGTCCGCGGTGAGTCGTTCGGGGCGGCCTGGCAGTACTTCACCGGCTCGAAGGAGCACAATGTCCGGCTGCGGGGCCGGGCCCGCGACCGGGGCCTGTCGATCAATGAGTATGGAGTAACCCGGCTCGACGGAGCCGCCGCGGCACCGGCTGGTGCGACCGAGGCCGAGGTCTATGAAGCGGTCGGCCTGCCCTGGATTCCACCGGAACTCCGCGAGGGTCGGGGTGAGATCGAACTGGCGGAGACAGGCAGGCTGCCCGAGCTGATTACGCTCGAAGACATCCGGGGTGACCTGCACATGCACACCACCGCGACCGATGGCGAGGCGACGCTCACTGAAATGGTGGCGGCGGCCATCGACCGCGGGCTTTCCTACATCGCCATCACCGATCACGGCAAGCGGGTGACGATGGCCCACGGGCTTGATGCCAGACGGCTCCGCCAGCAGTGGCGGGAGATCGACAGCCTCAACGAATCGCTCGCCAGTGACGGCAGGCCGCCGTTGGTCGTGCTCAAGGGCATTGAGGTCGACATGCTCGAAAAGGGGGGGCTCGATCTACCCGCTGACCTGCTGGCTGAGGCCGACTGGGTGGTGGCGAGTCTGCACTACGGCCAGCAGCAGTCTCGCGAGCGGATCACCGCCCGAATCCTCGAGGCGATCCATCATCCGGCGGTCTCCTGCATCGGTCACCCGACCGGTCGGCTGATCAACCGCCGGCCGGCCTACGAAGTCGATATGCAGCAGGTGATTGAGGCGGCGGCGGCGACAGGGACGTGCCTCGAGATCAATGCCAACCCCTGGCGGCTCGACCTCGACGATACCCTCGCCGCGGCGGCCAAGCGGGCCGGGGTCACCCTGGCAATTTCAACCGACGCCCACTCGACCCGGGGCCTCGACCTGATGCGGTGCGGCATCCTGCAGGCCCGTCGGGCTGGGCTCGAGGCCAAGGACGTGGCCAACACCCGCACCCTCGCCGGGCTGCGCAGACTGCTGGGCAAGCAGCGAGCAGCCGCCAATTCGGGCTGACCGTTCTGCCTACTCGGCATCTCGAACGCAGCGGAAGCCGATGTGGTTGCAGCCGGAAGAGATTTCACCCTTGCCGCGGGTGCCCAGGATGTACCGCGAGCAGTACTGTTCGGTGCAGAGAAACGAGCCGCCCCGTTGCACCCGTTTGGGAATGCCCGGTTCCTGGGGGTCAAAGCTGTCGGTCGGGCCTCGGGGATTGTCCGTCGGAAGCCGCCCCGCGACTTGCTCGGCATAGGTATCGGGCCGATACCAGTCGGCGCACCATTCCCAGACGTTTCCGGAGACGTCGTACAGTCCGTAGGGATTGGCCGGGAACTGTCCCACCGGCGCGATGCCGGCAAAACCATCTTCGGCGGTGTTTTCGAGTGGAAACCGCCCCTGCCAGGTGTTGGCCATCCAGCGATCGCCGGGCCGGAATTCGTTTCCCCAGGGGTAGAGGTTGCCGGCGAGGCCACCGCGGGCGGCAAACTCCCATTCAGCTTCGGTCGGCAGTCGTTTGCCGGCCCAGGCGGCATAGGCTTCCGCATCTTCAAAAGCCACGTGGACAACCGGAAAATCCTCATGGCCGTCGATTGACGAGTCAGGCCCGAGGGGATGCCGCCAGTTCGCACCGGGAACGTACCGCCACCATTGCAGATGATTGCCGAGCGGAACCGGGCGGTTTGGGGGCGTGAAAACGATCGAGCCGGCGACCAGGTTTTCTGGTGCCGCGCCGGGGAAGTCCTCCGGTCGCGGTGGCTTTTCGGCAACGGTGACGTAGCCGGTCGCCTCGACAAAGGCGGCGAACTGCCGGTTGGTCACTTCGGTGGTGTCGATCCAGAAGCCGGTGACGGTCACCTCGTGAATCGGGCGGGCATCGGCCATCGGCTGATCGCCACCGTGAGGCAGCCCACGGGGGTCGATGCAACCGATTGAGAAGCGGCCACCGGGAATCCAGGCCATGCCGGTGGCCGCCGGCCTCGGCGGAGCCGCTTCAGCCGGCACGGTCGGGCTGAAGCCGCCCGCAGCCCGGGGGCTGGCGGCGGTTGGCTGCAGGCCGGACGGGCTGACCGCCAGCCGGACCAGGCCCCAGAGCAGCCCCGCGGCAACGGCGGCCAGAGCGATCAGTGCACCCGTTGAATTGAGCAGTCGGCTTCCCAGTGAGAGCTGGCTTGTGGTTGGCGAGCGGCTTGGCTGCCGGGTTTTACGCATCAGGTCAGGGCCTTTCGAAACAGCCGCTTGAGTGCCTTCCGGCGTTTGTCGGTCCACCAGCGGTCGAATCGGCGGCGGGACAGTCTGGCCAGTTGGTGCTCTTCGCGGCGGAGCGAATCGACCAGGGCAAGGGTGGCGGTGTCGAGCGGTTCATCGGCCAGCCTGACAAAGCGATCGGCCGCCGCCGCATGATCGGTAAAGTCTCCGAGGGCCTCCTGCATTTTCTTCAGCTGCTTCAGGCAGCGATCGCGGGGCTGCGGTGCGAGGGCGTCGGCGAACAGGTCGAGGCTGTACCGCAGGCGTTTGCCCAGAATTCGAAACTGGTGAAGCTGGTCGGCTTTGCGGAACGGTCCGTTGCTTGCGAAGAACTTCCGGCCGACCTGCTTGAGTCGTTGGTGGGCAAAGCGGCCGTAACGGGGCCGGCCGGTGACGGTGATCGCCTCCAGCAGCTGTTCCTGCCGGCTCGGCCAGCCCCAGGCCATCAGTTCAGCCTGGCAGTCACGGATCGGCCCGCGGCTGGCGATCTGGTGCTCAGCCAAGAGGCCGATCAGCCGTTCCGGTGGGCTGTCCGCCTGGGAGGCGGCCGGGGCAGTCGGCCACTGTTGCCGCAGCCGGTCAATCAGCACATCAAGATCACGGGCCTCGCCAGCGGCCCGTCTGACCTGCCGCAGTCGTCGCTGAAACGGCTGCCGCTGGTTGGCCGGTATGAATGCCGCGAAGGCAGCCAGGGCGGCAAGCGACCGGCGGGTGGCGACCCGCAGTCGGTGAACCGCTTCAGGGTCGGCCAGCGGATCGCCCGCCTCACCAAGTTCCCGCCAGACGACCGAAAGCCGTTCCCGCAGTTTTGTGACTGCGACCGCACCGGCGGGCAGCCGCTTTCGTCGAGCGGGTTCAGCCGCGACGGCCTCGGACGTCGGCAGCCTGTCGGCCTCACGATCAGCCTCTGATGCAGCCGGCGTCGTCATCGAGTCGTCCTCGCCCCAACTGAAGCTATGCCGCCACCCTCAGGCAACCGCTGAGACGGACCCAGCTTGGATTGAGGACCGGCAGCCTGCTCAGAGCCCGTCGCTCGATTCCTCGGAGGCTTCAGGCACGTCACCGAAAATCTCAAGCCCCGGATTGCCACCGGCCAACATCTCGGCCTCGGCAGCCAGGTCTTCCGCGGTCGGTTCGGCGGCCTCCAGCAGCGGGAAGTCACGGGCGAGCAGATCCTCGCGGTCGATCCGCAGAGCTTCGAGAGCCTCGGGACGAACCCGCACCTCCGATGACTGGAAGGTGTTGAAGCCGGTGCCGGCCGGAATCAGGTGGCCGAGAATCACGTTCTCCTTCAGGCCGACCAGATTGTCGAGCTTGCCGGCAAGCGCCGCCTCAGTCAGCACCTTCGTTGTTTCCTGGAAGCTGGCTGCCGAGATGAAGCTGGAACTCTGCACGCTCGCCTTGGTAATTCCCAACAGCTGGGTGCTGGCGGTGGCCGGCTTGGGCTTGCTGCCCTTCGCCGGGGTACCGCCGAGGGCCTCGATTGTCTCGTTGGTCTGGGTGAGGACATCCTTCGGCACAATGCTGCCCACCTCAAACTCGCTGTCACCCTTGTCGGTGATCCGCAGACAGCCGGAGAGCCGGTCATTGGCCTGCCGGAACTCGTGCTTGTCGAGCATGCTGCCCGGCAGCAGACTCGTGTCGCCGACGGTGTCGATCCGCACCTTCCGGAGCATCTGCGAGACGATGATCTCAATGTGCTTGTCGTCGATCTCAACCCGCTGGCTGCGATAGACGTTCTGGATTTCACGGACGAGGTAACGCTGCACCTCTTCCTCTCCGGAGATCCGCAGGATGTCATGCGGCACCAGCGGGCCGTCAACCAGCGCCTCGCCGGCCCGGACGATGTCGCCGGCATGAACCCGCATGTGCTTGCCGTGGGTGATCAGGTGCTCGCGTTCCAGCCCCGACTCATTGCGGACGATGATGGTTCGCTTGCCGCGGCGCTTCTCACCACTGACTTCAACCTTGCCGTCGATCTCAGCCATGATCGCCGGGTCTTTCGGCTTCCGGGCCTCGAAGATCTCGGTGACTCGCGGCAGACCGCCGGTGATGTCCTGGGTTCCGCTGGCCTCACGGGGAGTCTTGGCGAGCACATGACCGGCCGCCACCTGCTCGCCAACCTCGACCTCGATGTAGGCCTTCTCGGGCAGGTAGTAGAAGTCGAGGATCTTGCCGGTGTCGTCCTCGAGCACAACCTGGGGATGGTAGACCCCCTTGTGCTCCATGATCATCCGACGAATGTGACCACTGGGATCCTTCTCGACCCGTAGCGTCTCGCCTTCAACAACGTCCTCGTACCGCACCTTGCCGGCAACCTCCGACAGAATCGGAATCGAGTGCGGATCCCACTGGACCAGCACGCCGCCCTGCTTCACCTCGTCATTCTCGCCAACCTTGAGGATTGCTCCGGCCGGAATCTCGAACTTGTCGACTTCCTGCCCCTTTTCGTTGATGATCGCAATCTCACCGTTGCGGGCCAGCACGATCTCCTCACCGGCTTCGTTCTGGACAGTCCGCAACCGGGTGAACTTGGCGGTGCCGGCCCGCTTGGCGCGGTACTCGTTCTCCTCGACCGCCCGCTGGCCGACGCCGCCGATGTGGAAGGTCCGCATCGTCAACTGGGTGCCGGGCTCACCGATGCTCTGGGCGGCGATGATGCCGACGGCCATTCCTTCTTCGACCAGCGAGCCGGTCGAAAGGTCCATGCCATAGCAGAGGCGGCAGACCCCCAGCGGAGCCTCACAGGTCAGGGCACTCCGCACCTGGATCTTCTCCAGCCCCAACGCTTCGATCTGGCGGGCCGCCTTGGGCGTAATCAACTCGTCCTCTTGAACGACGACCTCATTGGTGATCGGGTTGGTGATGTTGGTTCGGCTCACGCGACCGCGGATGCTGTCGGCCAGATTCACCTCGACTTTTTCACCGCGGTAAATGACGGTCTTTTCGATGCCCTGCGTGGTGCCGCAGTCGTGCATCGTGACCACGACGTTCTGGGCGACGTCAGCCAGTTTTCGGGTCAGGTAGCCCGAGTCGGCCGTCTTGAGGGCGGTGTCAGCCAGACCCTTCCGGGCACCGTGGGTCGAGCTGAAGTATTCAAGCACGGTCAGCCCTTCACGGAAGTTGGCCTTGATCGGCGTCTCGATGATCTTGCCCGACGGCTTTGCCATCAGGCCACGCATGCCGGCAAGCTGGCGGATCTGCTCGACGCCACCACGGGCACCAGAGTGAGCCATCAGATAGATCGGGTTGACGTAGCCACTCCGCCGGACATCACGAGCATCGGTGTCCTGCTCGAGTTCGGCCATCATCTCTTTGGTGATCTGTTCACGGGCGTGCGTCCAGGTGTCGAGCACCTGGTTGTACCGTTCACCGTCGGTGATCACGCCCCGCTGATAGAGCTTGAGAATCTTCAGCACCGCCTTCTCCGCGTCACTGATGATCTTGAACTTGTTGTCGGGGGTGATCAGGTCGTCGGTGGCAAACGACAGACCGCTGCGGGTACTCCAGCTGAAGCCGACGCGATTCATGTCATCGAGCAGGTCGATCGTCTTCCGGCGGCCCAGCAACTGGTAGCAGTCGGAGATCACGCGGGCCAATTCACTCGACCGCATCGGAATGTTGTAGAAGAGCATTCCCTCGGGCAGGATCGAATTGAACAGCACCCGTCCGGCCGTCGTCTCGATGACCGCGCCGGGCGTGCTTTCAGCCTCGTCCTCGGTCTTCAGCCGACGGTTTTCCGGCAGCTTCACCTTGATCATCGCGTGGGTATCGACCTTGCCCAGCGAGTGGGCCAACTCAACCTCGGCAAAGTTGCGGAAGGCCATCTTCTCGCCGCGACGGCCCGGCACCGACATGGTGAGGTAGTAGCAGCCCATCACCACGTCCTGCGACGGCGAGATGATCGGCGCACCATTGGCCGGGCTGAAGATGTTATTGGTGGCCAGCATCAGGGTATGGGCCTCGACCTGGGCCTCGATCGACAGTGGCAGGTGGACCGCCATCTGGTCACCGTCGAAGTCGGCGTTGAAGCCCTTGCAGACCAGCGGGTGCAGCTTGATGGCATGCCCTTCGACCAGCACGGGCTCGAAGGCCTGGATGCCCATACGGTGCAGCGTCGGCGCCCGGTTGAGCAGCACCGGGTGGTTGCGGATCACCTCTTCGAGGATGTCCCAGACCTCGGCGTCCTTCCGCTCGAGCATCTTCTTGGCGCTCT
>CALAZQ010000327.1 GCA_937926325.1 uncultured Planctomycetaceae bacterium
AGATGGGCATTGCCACCCGGGCTGAAGCAACCGAGGCCCAGAACCGGGTTGCCCGCCAGACGCTGGAAGACCTCGATCGGTTTCAGCGGCGGCAGCGGGCCAAGAAGCGACGACGCAAGCGGGGTGAGGGGCAGGATGAGTGACGGGATGAGGGATGATGGCGGTGGCGGTGGCGGATCATGGCCACTCGCCCGCCTGGTGGATGCGATCCCAGGCCGGCCGGATTTCTTTGATTGGATCGTCGCCACTGGTCGGGTTCGGCTCCTGGTACTTCGCTGAAATATCGTCCCAAGCGTACGCCGGTGACCGTTCACTTGTGGCGTAGTAGTGCAGCAGGATCTCCCTGATGTCAGCGAACCGCAGAACCCGCCGGTTCACGGTATCGAGGGGGCAACGTCGGCTGGGGTGTTCGTTTTTGAGGCATTTGTTTCGGTAGTAGACCACTGCTTCGCTACGGTCGTTGCAGTTGGGATAGCCGGCCGCCCAGTGGATGAAGCCCTCCCCGTAGACTTCACGGGATTCAGCGATGTAGCGGTCATTGGTGCCGCCTGCCTGAACGTAGTTTCCATTCGGATCACTCAAGACAATGAAAGTCGGCCCCCGGGGAGTGGTCAGTCTTGCAATCGCAGCGAGCAGTTCGTCGAGATCCTGCAGTTCGCTATCGCAGCGGTCTTCAATGCGAAGGGTGTAGGTCGGCATGGCAGCTCCTTTGGTTGAGATGTGGCACGGCGGCAGTTCAGCAGACACCAGCACTCTACCCATGACACAACCGGCCGGCGGTGCTGATCTGCGTCATAGCCGCGACCAACAGAATTGAGAGCAAAACGTGAGGGGATCACATCGCTGGTTATGACACAGTTGGACGGTCTCCCAACCTTGACAACGGCAACATCTCTGCTAAGTTACTAGCAGCATCAGGACGTCACCCTTTGAGGTGCACGCAACCGAGCCTCCACAGGGCAACGGTGCGACCGACGATCTTTGTCGGGATGTGGCCGGAAGAAGTTCTTCCGGCAAAAGAAACTGTGGCGGGCGGGCTTCGGCTCGCCCGGTTCTGATGCGTTCACTTCATCACTGAAAGGAACGCAAATGCCCCTTGGAACGCTTTCGATTCGGGTTAACGAACAGAACCCGCGACACCATCTCTATCGCAACGGCCGGCTCTGGTGGGCCCATCTGACGGTCCACCATTCGGGCTTCAAAAAGCGACGCATTCGTCGGTCGCTGGGCACGGCGTCATTGGACGAGGCCATTTGCCGGCGGGATGCCCTGCTTGAGGCAATCCGGGCGGAGGGCCTTGAGGTTGACGGCCGAGCCTGCCGCCTGAAGGGAGGTGCCGCATGACCTCAGAAGCAACGTGGGAAGAAATTGTCGTTCTTGGTTGCGAGGGCGGGCAGATTGAAATCACCGGCACCCGCACCGATACCGGCTGGGTCTTTAACGGGGTCAGCTACAGCCTCAATCTCGACGAGGACAACGAAGAGATTGTGGACGTCGGTGGTGTCCGCGGGCGGACCAATCTTGAGCAAGTGCTGCCGCGCAGGTGGTTCCAGCTGTATCCGATCTGGGTGCATGACGAGTTTGTGGATTGGTTCAGACAACGGTTTGAAGCCGAATCCAAAGCACTGCTCCAAAGGGGATGGGAAGTGTTCCACGAATCGGCCTGGAACAGCATGCTGAACAGTGAGCAGTACCGCGAAGACATCCGCGAAAACAGGAGGTGGCTCAATGAGCGATAAGCCAGAGCGAATCGACATTCCGACAGGCGGGACACTGATCGGGGCGTTCCGCGCTTTCCGGGACATGATCGAGGCGAAGGCCAAAGCAGAGGGCCGCGAGCTTGACCCAGCGTGGTATCGCGACGGGCCGGAGGACAGGCCAGGGCTTTACCCAGACCTGGGAGAGGAGGAGCCGGATGAGCCTGACGACGAGAATTGAAGCGATCAAGGACGCAGACCGGCACGTGCGGTTTGGTGAGTGCTATGTGAAGAAGGGTCAGCTCGACAGGGCGATTCGCCGGTATGGGCAGGCCGCGGACGAATACCACTCGGCAGAACTCGGCGGATGTGCAAAAGCAGCCTGGCTACGGCGGGCTGAACTCTGCGATCTGGCGGGCGACGTTAAGCGGGCCGCTGCTGCAAGGGGCATCGCGGCCAAAATCGAAGTCTACGAACCCGAGGAGGATGACCGATGACCATCTATCCCTATCTTCAGGACGGCCTCTGGGTGTTTGATGATCGTGAAACGGGACTCAAAGCCGAGCCATTCGTGGAAGGAGCCACTGAAATGATCTCGGCACTCGTGGCGGTGAAGGGCATCCACAAGGCGGAGCATGGCTTTACGCTGACGTTTGCCGACGAACCGTTTGATGGTTGCGACGTCGAACTGAAGTGGCTCCGAGCCGACGAGGTCGAAGGCAACTGGTATGAGGGCACTGTGGCTGGGGAGGCCATGCAGTGCTGGCTGTGTCCGGCGTTGTTCTGCTATTTCGACACGGCACCTGAGCGAATCTACGTCGGGGCAGAGCCATTGCCGGCGGGCATCGATCCGATCTGGCATCCCGAACCAGGCGAGGAATCACGGCGGTTTGTTGAGCCGTAGTGTGGCTGGCAGCTCTCATCTCGGATGTCGTGGCCGCCAGTCATCAG
>CALAZQ010000328.1 GCA_937926325.1 uncultured Planctomycetaceae bacterium
TCCCCGAGTCGAGCGCCCGCTATCCCGGCGTGGTGAGTGAACTCGACGTGCGGGCGAGCCACACCAAGGTCCATCACCATCTTGAGACGGTGGCCGAGATCGAGCGAATCCTGCGGCAGCACCTGCTGGAGACGGGGCTGGCTGACCGCAGCCGGTGACGGAGCTGAGTCGCCTCTTGCGAGGGTGGCATGGGCCTCGGCAGACCGACAGCCGCCGGGAGAGGACGCCCATCCGAGGCTGATTCGCACCAGAGGTGCGTCTGGTCTAACTCAGGCTGCGTCTGGCAGTTGCGGCTGCGACAAGTGGCAGCCAGCAACTCCAAGCTGATTCACGTTTTTGCTTCTTCATCGATTTTCGGCGGTCGTTGGGGAAGCATTTGGGTTTCGGCCGCGTCGGCTGTCGAGCATCCGCTTGCTGAGACAAGGCAAGCGACGTCTCTCACCCGCGACAGTGACCGCGAGAAAGAGCTGCTGCTAGGCTGAGGGGGCTGATTTTGTGTAACCACCTCGGTAAACTAACATATTAGCTGTTATGTTTTGGTTCAACAACCGCCTGAGTTCGGATTGCATCATGCATTTGCTGCTTTGGCGGAACTACCCAACAAACGTTTTTGACAGGAACTAGGTGACGAGGATGAAGAGAGCCTTTAGGTGCGAGCGTACGAGGCGAGCTCTCCGCGGAAAAAGCCTTCCATTGGCCTTCTTCAATTCGGCAGCATCCGAAAACGCCGAGGGCTTTCGGGGTTGCCGGTCGCCGCATCCTGCTGCGGCAGACTTTTTTCGCGGTCTGCTCACCGTTTGGCTGCTGCTCGTCGCGAACACCACCACGGCGGATGTCGTGAAGAAGTCTGATCTCTTCACCGCCGGCAGCGACGGCTACGCCCTCTACCGGATTCCTGGCATCGTGGTGACGAAAACGGGAACCATCCTCGCCTACTGCGAAGCGCGACGGCAGTCGGGTGGTGATTGGGGGCAGATTGACGTCATGCTGCGGCGGAGCACTGATGGCGGGAAGACCTGGCTGCCACGGCAGAAGATTGTCCACGTTGAGGGTGACCTTCCACTCAACCCGCTGGCGGCAGCACAGAACCTGGACCGGCTCGGTGACAACACGGTCAACAACCCGGTCGCCATCGTTGACCACGAGACGGGGGCGGTGCATTTCCTCTACTGCCTCGAGTACATGCGGTGTTTTTCCATGCGGAGTGACGACGACGGTGCGACGTGGACTGAACCGGTGGAAATCACGAAGACGTTCGAAAAGTTTCGGAACGACTACGACTGGAAAGTTCTCGCCACGGGCCCGGCGCACGGAATTCAGCTGACGCATGGCCCGAAGCGGGGGCGACTGGTTGTGCCGGTCTGGCTTTCGCTCGGTACCGGCGGGCACGCCCATCGCCCCTCAGTGACCGCGACGATCTATAGCGACGACCACGGGAAAACCTGGCACCCCGGAGACATCGCGGTGCCGGACACCCCGGAGTTTGTCAATCCGAATGAAACGGTCGTCGTGCAGCTCGCCGACGGCAGCGTGATGCTTAATTCCCGCAGCGAATCAAAGCGTCACCGGCGGCTGGTGACGACCAGCCTCGACGGGGCGACCGGCTGGTCGCAGCCGCGGTTTGCCGAGCAGTTGCTCGAGCCGATCTGCATGGCCGGCCTGGTGCGGGTCCGCGAGCCACAGGCCGACAGGCCCGGTCTCCTCGCCTTTTCCAATCCCCACAACCTGTCCCGCCGCGACGGAAAAACGGTTGCCGGGACGACCCGCGACCGGCGAAACGTGTCGATCAAGCTGAGCGATGACGAGGGTAGAACCTGGTCAGCGAACCGCACGCTCGAGCCTGGCTTCAGCGGCTACAGCGATCTGGCCGTGTTGCCCGACGGCACGATTCTCTGCTTCTACGAACGCGGCAGCACCGACGGCAACAATCATTATCGCACCGATCGGCTGACAGTCGCCCGGGTGACCGAAGCCTGGGTGCGTGAAGGAGTCGAAGCCGATGTCTGTGTCTACGGGGGAACCTCAGGCGGCGTTGTCGCGGCGGTGCAGGCGGCCCGGATGGGGAAGCGGGTGGTGCTGATCGAGCCGGGCCGGCATCTCGGAGGCATGACCTCCGGCGGGTTGAGCGCGGTCGATATCGGCGAACCGCGGAGCGTCGGCGGAATCGCCCGGGAGTATTTCAGCCGGCTCGTCGCCAGCTACGGCAAGACCCTGAACTGGGATGAGCCGTTCAAGGGCAGGGGTGGGCCAGCGACCGGCGGGGCCTATTCGATCGAGCCGCATGTCGCCGAGCGTGTCTTCGATGCATTCATCCGGGAAGCCGGGGTGTCCGTCCTGCGGGAAGCGAGGCTGGCCTCGGTGAACAACGAGGCCGGTCGGATCACCGAGCTGTTGCTTGAAGATGGCCGCACGGTGCGGGCGAAGATGTTTCTCGACACGACCTACGAAGGCGATCTGCTGGCAGCTGCCGGGGTGAGCTACACGCTCTCTCGCGAGGGCAACGCCAAATATGGTGAGACCTACAATGGCATCCACTACGCCAAAAAATACCAGCCGCGCAGCAAGCATTTGCAACCGGGGCCGAATGGACGCGTGCCGGGTGGGCAAGGGGTCTGGGATCGTGATTTCCCGCTCGATCCCTATCTCGTCAGTGGCGATCCAACCAGCGGGCTGCTGCCACTGGTCAACGAGGGTGCGCCAGGGACCCCCGGTGACCCGGCCCCTGGCGTGATGGCATATTGTTTTCGGCTTTGCCTGAGCACGGCTGATGACCGGCTGCCCATCGAGCCTCCGCCTGACTACGACCCCCAGACCTACGAACTGGTCGCCCGGTTCATCGCAGCCTGTCAGGCCAATGGCGACGACATGGATCTCCGCTGGTTCAGCAAACACGATCCACTGCCCAATCAGAAGTGGGATTTCAACACGGCGACGTTTGGCGGCAATCTGCCCGGAGCAAGTTGGGAGTGGCCGGAGGCGAGCTATGATCGTCGCCGCGAGATCGCGAAGGAGATCGAGCACTATCATCGCGGCCTGCTGCATTTTCTCACCACCGATTCACGGGTGCCCGAGAACGTGAAAGCCGATGTGGCAAGGTTTGGGCTGCCCCGCGACGAATTCACCGACAACGGCGGGTGGCCGCATCAGGTCTACGTCCGCGAAGGTCGCCGCATGGTCAGCGATCTGGTCCTGACCGAACACCACACCTTCGGCCGCCAGATTGCGGCCCAGCCGATCGGCCTCGGGTCGTATGGCACCGATATTCACGAGATTCGCCGCATCGTCAAGGACGGCGTGGTGATCCGCGAGGGCAAAGTTGCCGGTGGCCGCGGTGGATTCGGGCCGTACCAAATCGGTTATGGGGCAATCGTTCCGAAGCGGGCCGAGTGTGAGAATTTGTTCGCGACCTTCGCGGTTTCCGCGAGTCATTCTGCCTTTGCCAGCATTCGGATGGAACCGGTGTTCATGGTGACGAGCCAGTCCGCCGCGACGGCCGCCTGCCTGGCGATTGATCAGGACGTTGCCGTTCAGAAAGTCGATTACGAAAAGCTGAAGTCCCGCCTGCTGGCCGACGGTCAGGTTTTGGCATGGCCGCC
>CALAZQ010000329.1 GCA_937926325.1 uncultured Planctomycetaceae bacterium
AAACGGCCGTACACTATCCGCGGGACGGGGCGGTTCGCCAGCAGCCGTTTCGCAACGTTCGTCAGCAAGAACGCGAATCGTGGGCATGCCCGGTCGAGCGGCGATGAGCGTCCTGCGAGAGGCCATCGCGGAGGCGATGCGGGCGAAGACCGACGAGTCGCCTGCCATCAAGAGCAAGATGGACGACGTGGCCGAAGCGGTGGCGGCGGTCAAGCGGGACCTGATCGGCGAACTGCCGAAGATGCGGCGGGCCGGCCGGACCGATGCGAGCGACCTCAAGGTCTCTGTGAACGCCCTGACGCCGGTCTCGGAGCCGCTGTACGCCGAGGCGTGACTCCTGGTGGGTGCCGGTGGGCAGGCGAAGCGTGCCACATTGACGTGAGGATAGGCCAGGATTCGCCGATCCATGGTCACCAGTTCGCTCATATGAGCCCGGGTGGTGGCAACGATGATCTGATCCGCCGGATCGCTGTGAAATGTTCCCGGCAGGCAACAGGCGTCGGCGGCGATTTCGGGCGTCAGTGGCAGGAGCGTCATTCCGGGATATGCAAGTGCCGCGTGAAGCCATTGGTCAACCGCCATGGGCAGACGCAGACGGCCTCGCTCCACCAACTTGGCGACCTCCCAGCAGGGCCGAGGGTAGCTCGCCCGCGACTCGGCGCCGTCTCCTTTCTGCACCGCTTCGGATCGGCGATCAATCACCACGTGCATCTCCATGCGTGCGCGACCGACGGCGTCTTCGTTCCAACATGTGACCGGCCGCCGGCGTTCCTGCCGGCTCGGGCGATCACCCAGGCGGATTTGGCCGCGCTTACCGAGAGGGTCCGCCGGCGTGTCGTGCGTTGGTTCCGCATGCAGCGGCTCCTCGACGCCGATGCGGCCGCCGACATGCTCGCTCGAGAGAACAGTGGGTTTTCGGTTGACGCCAGCGTCCGGATCACGCTCATTGACCGCGATGTGCCCAGCTATTTTCAGAGTCTGGAACACTTGCTGCGATACTGTGCTCGGCCGCCCTTCGCGCTGGAGCGGCTCTCCGTGATCCGCGGCGAACACGGCCGCATCGCCCGCGTCCGCTACGTGCTCCCGAGACACAAGGCGGCTAACTGGGTCGGCCCGGGGCGCGGGCGGAAGTCCACACGGCCGGGCGCCAGCGGCGTCGTCGAACTTTCCCCATTTGAGTTCCTCGACCGGCTCGCTGACCTCGTGCCGCCGCCGCGGAAGCACCGGCATCGCTACCACGGGGTGTTCGCCCCGAATCACAAGCTCAGGCCCGCCGTCACGGCCCTCGCCATCGCGAATGTCGGCAAGCCGCGTGATGCCGCGACTGATGGGCATGCGGTCGGCGGACATGCGGCGTGCGGAGATGCCACCGCCGACTGCTGCGACTCATGCGACAAACCGCCCTGCCACGACACCTCCCGGATTGCTTGGGCGAAACTCATGGCCCGGGTGGGGGAGGAGTTTCCGCTCGAGTGCCCGGGGTGCGGCGGCGATATCCGGCTGATCGCGTTCATCACCGAGCCGGGGCCGATCCGGAAGGTCCTCACGCATCTGGGCGAACCGCTCGAGACTCCGCCAGTCTCTCCTGCCCGCGGCCCGCCCACCGACTGGGGAGAGCTCGTCCAGGTCCACGACGACCGGGCGATTTTTCAGGCGTCACCCGTCGAGCTGCCCGACATCGACATCCAC
>CALAZQ010000330.1 GCA_937926325.1 uncultured Planctomycetaceae bacterium
CGGACGTTCGTTTCAGGCATCCTGCCTTTCACTCACTCGACGGAAACCTCGCTTCGCCATCCCGGCTGCGCTCGGTTTCCGACGCCGCTCGATTGGCATGGCCCCGCCCCTCATCCATTCAATTCCGAGAAGAACCAGTTTTCTGTATAGATACTTCATGGATGATCCCCGCGCGTTTCTCGCTCCCGATGGCCGGCTGGCTGCCCGAATTGCCGGCTGGGAGTCGCGGCCGCAGCAGCTGGCAATGGCCGATCTGGTCGCCCAGGCGATGGCGGAGAAGCGGCATGCCATCGTCGAGGCGGGCACCGGCACGGGGAAGAGCCTGGCCTATCTGATTCCCGCGGTGCTGGCGGCCACCGCCGATCAGCAGGAGCCAGCGGCGAAGCCTGCCGGAGAGCAGCCGCAGCCGGACACTGACCCGGAGGCCGCTGCCCCAGAGAATCCTTCATCGCAAGCCCGGCAGCGGCGGGTGGTGATTGCGACCCACACGATTGCCCTGCAAGAGCAGTTGATCACCAAGGACATCCCGGTCGTGGCTGCCGTGATGCCCAGGGAGTTTTCAGCGGTGCTCGTCAAGGGCCGTGGTAACTACGTCAGCCTCAGACGGCTATCGCTGGCCCGTGAGCGTCAGGCCAGCCTGTTTCAGCACGACGAAGAGGTTGCTGAACTTGAAGGGCTGATCGAGTGGGCCGACCAGACCCGCGACGGGTCGCTGGCCGATCTGCCGACGGTGCCCCGGGGCTCGGTCTGGGATGAGGTGCAGAGCGACTCCGGCAACTGCATGGGCCGAGCCTGCCCCACCTATGACAAGTGCCACTACTACGCCGCCCGGCGGCGGATGCACCATGCCCAGTTGCTGGTCGTCAACCATGCCCTGTTCTTCTCCGACCTGGCCCTCCGGCGGAGCGGGGCAAGCCTGCTTCCCGACTACGACATCGTCATTTTTGACGAGGCCCACATGGTCGAAGCGGTGGCCAGTGACCATCTGGGGATTGGTCTTTCGAGCGTGGCGGTCGATCGGCTGCTGTCACGGCTGTTCAACGAGCGAACCAACCGCGGCCTGCTGGTCCACTATCAGCTCGACGACATCAGGCCCGACGTGATCCGGGCCCGCCGGGTGGCGGAGGACTTTTTTTCAAGCGTCTACCATGCGGTTGCCCGGCGGGGCGACGGTCCCTGGCGGATTGCCAGCCCCGACCTGGTGCCTGACACCCTCGGTGAAGTGCTGCTGGCCCTCGGCCGCAAGCTACGGTCGGCCTCTGACCGGCTCTCAAATCCGGCGGAGCGGCAGGACTTTCAGTCACAGGCCGATCGGCTGACGGCCCAGGCCGGGGCGGTACGAACCTGGCTGGAACAGACCGAGCCGGGCAGTGTCTGGTGGGTCGAGGCCCGGCAGGGGCGTCGGAGCCTGCCGAGCATCAAGCTGGCCAGTGCCCCGATCGATGTCAGTGGTGTGCTGCGGCGGGAACTGTTCGACCGGGTCGGATCAGTGATTCTGACCAGTGCCACGATCGCGGTGGGGGGGCGGGCCGAGGACGAGGCTGTCACCGACGAAGCCGACCAAAATGGCGAGCCTGGCTTTCGCTATGTCCGGCAGCGGCTGGGCCTCGAGTCGGCCCTCGAGCTGCGGCTGGAGAGTCCGTTTGACTATGAATCGCAGGCCGAACTCGTGCTCATTGACCGGCTGCC
>CALAZQ010000331.1 GCA_937926325.1 uncultured Planctomycetaceae bacterium
AGCGCAGCCCGGAGGGCGGAAGCGCAGCGCACGGGCAGTGAACGGAGGCCTGGACGGCCGACGTGAACGTCAAGCGAGTGGGCACGGGTATGCCCGAGCGGCGGCTGGCGGTATCGCTGTACGGAAAGCCCCGGCTTCGCAGCCTTTCTCGGCAAAACGATCACTCCCGCAGGAAGATGTTCACACGGAGGCACAGAGGCACTGAGAGTCGCAAGCGAGCGATTCGGTCAGGCGAGGTCATGACCGGAGGTCGCTGCCGTGAGAACTTACGCCTCCGTGTCTCCGTGCCTCCGTGTGAACCGAAGAAGTGGACGACGGGAACAGCTCGACCACAGCACCGGCTCATTCAAAAATCCCGCCGGCCTGGTCGCTTCCGCTCCCGGCTTCCTCTGCCACCGGTTTGACGAGCGAGGGGATGCCCATGCCTACGAGCGTGCTCCGAAAGCGACCGCAGCCCGGCGCAGCGCACGGGCAGTGAACGGCGGCCTGGATTCCCACGGCTGGCTTTTCCCACGAACAGCTAACTCAGCATGCCGGCCAGAAAGGCACCGAACCCGGCGGTAACCAGGAGAGCCGCTGCTGCCACGGCCACCCACAGCCATTGCCGGGCCGCCCGCTCAAGCCGCTCCTCACCGGCCTCCACACTGTCGGCAGCGTTGGCAATAAACCGTCCGCTGCACTGCGGGCAAACCAGTTCTTCACCGGCGAGGCCAGCCGGCACCCGCACCAGATGGTCGTTGGGACAGGAAACCTGAAAGAAGTCCGACGCGGTGGTCATGCCGCTTGATGGCTCGCCGCCGGCCGCTTGGTAACAGTGCCATGGTCGACCTGCAGAATCGTGTCAGCAAGTGCCAAGGTACTCGGGCGGTGGGTGATCATGATCACTGTCCGGTTTTCGACATACCGGGCGAGGGCTTCATGAATCAGCTCTTCGCTGGCCACGTCGATCTGGCTGGTCGCCTCGTCGAGCACGAGGATCTCGGCATCCCGCAGAAAGGCGCGGGCAAGGGCAATCCGCTGCCGCTGGCCACCCGAGAGCCGGAAGCCGTTGGGGCCGACCTTCGTCTTGTAGCCTTCCGGGAAGTCGGCGATGAAATCATGGGCTCGGGCTTTGCGGGCGGCTGCCTCGATCTCCTCGTCGGTGGCGTCCCAGCGGCCGTAACGAATGTTGTATTGGATCGTTTCGTTGAACAGTTCCGTCTGCTGTGTGACGATTGCGATCCGGCGGCGGAGATCGGCAAGTGCCAGATCGGTCAGCGGGACGCCGTCGAGCAACACCTGTCCGTTGGTCGGGTCATAGAAGCGGCAGATGAGATTGATCAGGGTGCTCTTGCCGCCGCCGTTGGGCCCGACAATGGCTACCCGCTCACCGAAGTTGATCGCCAGATCGACATCCCGCAGCACGGTGTCGATGCCGTCATAGGAGAACGAAACCTTGTCGAACCGAATCTCACGATGCGGCGAGGGCAGCCGGCTGGGATTCGGCCGCTCCCGCAGTTTCGAAGGCATGTCGAGCAGTGGATAGAGCGACTGAGCTCCGACCATGCCGACATTGATGCCGGTGATCACTCCGGAGAGCTTACGGACCGGGTCAGCCGCGCCGATCAGCATGCCGAAGAAGACCATGATGCCGGGCACCGTCATCGGCCGCTCGGTCATGGTGATGCCGAAGATCTGGGTCTCTTGATTGATCACCAGCCAGGCCCCGACCGCGATTGAGGTCGCCACCATGCCGATCCCGAGAATCTCGGTGATCGGGTTGGCCAACGCCCGGAAAAAGGTGTGCCGCATGCCGATCCGCATCATCTTGTTGGTGCTCTCGCGGAACCGATCCCGCTCGAATGGCTCCATGGTGTAGGCCTGGACGGTCAGCACGTTGTTGAGGGCCTCGAGCATCACATGATGAAAGCCGAGGGCCTGCGAGAGAATGTTCTTGGAGACGTTTCGCATCTGGCGGTTCAGCCAGACCATCAGAAATCCGACCACCGGAGCCATTGTCAGGCAGGCCAGGGTCAGCTGCCAGGAGATGAAGAACGCTCCGGTGAGGCAGGCGATGATCTTCAGCGGTTCGGTGACCGCGCCACCGTAGACCGTGGTGATACCGCTGGCGAGCATTTCGGCGGTGTGGGTGACCTGCGCCATGAAGCCGGCCGACCCTTGCCGCATGAACTGGGTTCGATCGAGTTCAAGCGCCTTGTTGAATATCCTGGTGCGGATGTCCCGGGAGATCCCCATCGCCACATAACTGACCAGCATGGTACTGGTCAGCAGAAAGCAGTGCTTAAGGAACGTGCTGACCACAATCAGCACCACCACCAGGAGAACCGTCTGAAAGGGATCCCGTGGCAGGTAGCCCTCCAGCCAGGGCTGCAGCCAGCGGGCCGATGCCAGGATGGCGGCATCCCCTTTGTCGGCCAGGATCAGTGAATCGATGCGACCGCGGGCAGCAAGTCGGTCGGCCTCAGGCAGCCCTCCACCGGCAAGCCCTTCCTCCAGCCGCGCGATCTCTGCGGCATGCTCATCCAGCCGGGTTTCGGTGGCGGTGATCCGGTTGCCGTTCCACTCCTGCAACGACTCACCGTTGAGGGTGACCTCGATGATCGGAAAGAGGGCGGCAATGTTGGCCCCCCAGAGTCCGGCCACACCGGCCGAACAGAGGAACGCCCCCACCAGGAACGGCCAACTCTTGGAGGCATCGCGAAGTGCTCGAAGAAAATAATTCATGCGGATGCTTAGGAACGGTGAAAAAATGCCGCTGCCTGGCAGCGTCGGCAACTGTGTTTCTGTTCAATCGGACGTTACAGGGGCCGACTTCCCGGCCCGGGTCGGCCATCCCGATTGCGTCACTCGCGAAAGCTGGGTGGGCTGCGCAAGCGAATTCCTTCGGCGGAAATCGCCTCGCAGCGCCGGCTGGGAAGGTAGTCCCGGCCGCCGTGGGAAGACAAGGCGGAAACGATCGGGTTTCAGCCGATTCGAAGGCCGATTGCCGCCTGCAGGGTGTTTTCCAGAAGCATCGCCACCGTGAGGGGACCAACTCCGCCGGGCACCGGTGACAGGGCACCGGCAACGCCCGCCACGGCATCCTGGTCCACATCCCCCACGAGCCGACTGCGACCCTGCTCCTCGATCCGATTGATCCCGACGTCGATCACCGTCGCCCCCGGCTTGACCATCTCGGCCGTGATCAGCCGCGGGCGGCCCACTGCTGCGACCAGAATGTCGGCCTGCCTGGTCCAGATCGCCAGCTCACCGCTGCGGCTGTGACAGAGGGTGACGGTGGCGTCACCGCCCGGGCCCCGCCCGGCCAGGAGCAGAGCGAGTGGCTTGCCGACAATGTCACTGCGGCCGACGACCACCGCATGACGGCCGGCTGTCTCGATTCCAGCATCGATCAGCATCCGCCGCACCCCGGCGGCGGTGCACGGGATGAACCGGGGGCGACCCTGCGACAGCAGGCCGGCATTTTCGGGATGAAATCCATCAACGTCACGGCCTGGCGGGACGGCATCGAGCACCGCGACCGCATCGACATGGTCGGGCAGCGGCAGTTGCACGAGAAGGCCATCGGCCGGGCCCCGCTCATCACGGCCGATGGCGGCCACCAGATCGACCAATTCGGTGGTGGTCACGGACGCCGGAACCGCGATCACTTCGGCGTCGATGCCGACGCGTGCGGCGGCCGCCGCCTTGCTCTTCACATAGGATGCGCTGGCAGCCACATCACCGACCAGCACCACCACCAAGCGGGGCGGCCGGCCCGCCGTCCGGTTGAAATCGGCCACCCTGCCAGCCAATTCGGCCTCGATTCTGCCGGCCAATTCCCGGCCGTCGAGTCGGCGGGCGGTCATCGGCCGGCTCCGATCTGAGAAGGCCGCCCCCAGCGCCGGTGCCTCGGTTGCGGGTGGCTCATGCATCCCCCTCTGCCCCGGCCTCGGGCAGCGTCGGCTCGGCCGAACCTGACGCCGACTGCTCCTGCATGTAGCTCATCCGCAGCTGGTGCAGGACCTCATCGAGCAGCCGCTGCTCGTCCTGTTCGAGGTTGCCTGCCGTCTTCTGCTGGAGCATCTCGAGGGTGTCGATAAAGTGCCGAGCCGTGTCGAGATTTTTCAGCGACTGCTGGGTGATGGGGTTCGGCACCCGGCCGAAGGCCATCAACGCCTGGGTGAAGATGGTCTGGACAAGAAATTCAAACGTGGCCGGTGGGGCCTTCAGTGGCGGCGT
>CALAZQ010000332.1 GCA_937926325.1 uncultured Planctomycetaceae bacterium
GCATTGTCGAGGCCCTGGGTCCGGTCCTCCCGGAAATTCCTTCCGCTGGGGTGAGCATTCGTGATCTGGAATGAGAACACCTGCTCATTTCGTCGCGTCACCATCGAGTCCCAGCAGAGGAAACTCGGCAGACTGCTGGTGCTCGCGAGCCATGATACCTTCAAGCCGAGCCACCACATCCTCCCGGTCGGCGGCCAGATCGGTCGCCTCACCAGGGTCGGCCTCGAGGTCATAGAGTTCCGTCTCCGCCGGGCCCTTTCTCAGGTGCTGGCGGACTGCCTTCCAGCGGCCTGACCAAACCGCTTGCTGGCCACCGTAGCCACCGAATTCACGATAGAGAAACGCCCGAGGCTCGAGTGACTGCCCTGCGAGGGCCGGCAGCAGGTTGTGGCCATCGGTGGTGAGGTCGGGCGGCAATGTCTGGTCGCATGCGGCGAGAATAGTGGGGAGCCAGTCTTCAAATCCGCTGAGCACATCGCTGGTCGTGCCGGCCTCAATCCGACCCGGCCAGCGAACCAGGCAGGGCACGCGAATGCCACCCTCGTAGAGCGACCCCTTCAGGCCCCGCAGCTCTCCAACGCTGGCAAAGAAGTCGTAGTCCACCTCATCGTGCAGGTGCGTTGTACCGTTGTCACTGGTGAAGATGACAAGCGTGTCGTCCGCAAGATCAAGCTCATCCAGGGTATCGAGCAGCGCCCCCACTTCGGTGTCGAGCCGCGAGATCATCGCTGCGTAGGCTGCTCGGGGCGTGAAGTGAGGCGTATAGCCGCCGCGACTGCGGGTGAAGGGTGGATCATTCCAGCCGAGCGCCAGGTAGGGCTCAAGTTCTTTATCAGGCACATGGAGGGCGACGTGCGGAATGGTCGAAGGGTAGTAAAGAAAGAAGGGCCGGTCACGGTTGGTTCGCAGGAAGTCGATTGCCGCGGCGTGAATCCTGTCCGGGGCGTAGTCGGTCCCCTTGAACTGTGTGTAGCTCGCCGGATCATTTGGATCGGCAGCCTTCGCGAGACCGGCGTGCCCCGGCACGGGTGGCTTGTTGGTCAACGGAATCCGCTTGTCGTCGTCCCAGAGATAGCCGGGATAGTAGCTGTGGGCATGGGCTTGGCAGTTGTAGCCAAAGAAACGGTCGAACCCTTGCTTCAATGGCTCACCACTTGAGCCGGGCCCGCCAAGGCCCCACTTGCCAAATCCGCCAGTTGCATACCCCTCGGCTTGCAACAGTTCGGCAATGGTCTGCTCGGCAGCCGGGATGGGCAGTTGGCCCTCGGGGGGTGTTGAGCGATTGTCACGGACAAAGGCATGGCCAGGGTGCTTGCCGGTCAGCAGCACACATCGTGACGGGGCACAAACGGCGTTGCCGGCGTAATGACGGGTGAGCTTCACGCCCTCCGCCGCCAGCCGGTCAATCCGCGGCGTGCGAATCAGCCGCTGCCCGTAGCAGCCAAGCTCTCGGTAGCCGAGATCGTCAGCCAGGATGAAGAGGATATTGGGGGGCCGAGCAACCTTTTGAAGCACTTCCGGCGAAGGCTGCACCAAGATCCGTTTCCGCCCGGATTCATCGTGGCGGGCCTCATCATTGCCGTGGCCAAAGTCAGCCTGATTGGTGATCATCTCGTGGCTGTCGGGTATCTGCTCACTGCGAAACTGACTGCCCGAGTCCACAACCCCCTCGGTGCCGGTCAGCGTGATCCTGAGACGCAGATCGAAGTTGCCAGACCGCTTCGTCGTGTCGTCAAGGAGCGGATCGGCTTTCACCGGGCTCGCTTCAGACAGGAGGCCAAGCAAAGCCAGCCCGGTCCACCACGGCAGCCAAGCGGGCGTCATCAGCAGATTCTTCCCCAGCATCAATCAACGTCCTTTCCCAAAGAGATGCTTCGACGAGTTGCTCAGCCCGTCCCGGCCCCTCCCCGACGGCCTCCAGAGACCAACCGTTATAACGCCAAGCTAACACAGATAATTGAACACGAGTGAGTGGTTTGCCAAGTATTGCTTCTTCAAGGCACTTTTCATCAACCTGAAGCACCGTCCCGGTCGCCCCGCAGCCGGCTGGCCGTCGCTGATAAACATACCGCATCGCTAACCGTACTGCCGGTCCGGTCGCTCCCGCTCCCGGCTTCCATTGCTTCAACGTGCGCGAGGCGAAGGGGTCGGCGAACGCTCGAGGAGCTTTCGGCCGGAACGGCCGACGCGACGAGACTTTTGCCGCCCCGCAGCCGGCTGGCCGTCGCTGATAAATACACCGCATCGCCAACCGTACTCTCGGTCCGGTCGCTCCCGCTCCCGGCTTCCATTGCCCACATTTTATCGACGAGGTC
>CALAZQ010000333.1 GCA_937926325.1 uncultured Planctomycetaceae bacterium
GTCACCTACATCTACCAGCGGATCGAGCTGCTCGCTTCACTCTGCATGCTCACCTGCCTGCTGGCAACAAACCGGGTCTGGCACCCGACAGAGCAGACTGATCGCCTGCTCGGCTGGAAACTGCTGGCCCTGGCTGCCGCCTGCCTGGCGATGCTTTCCAAGGAAACCGCCGTGGTGCTGCCGCTGCTGGTACTGCTGCAGGGCTGGCTGCTGACCGAGCGGCCGGCGGTCGCCCTGCGGCAACAGGGCCGGTTTCTCCTGCTGCTGGCCGGCAGTTGGCTGGTGCTCTTTGCTGTGCTGCTGGCCCAGCGGCAGCACTATGCCGAAATTGAAAAGGCGGTTCATCCACCGCTGGCCTATCTGCTGACGCAAGCCGGAGTGATCGTGCACTACCTGCGGCTGGTCGTCTGGCCGAGCGGGCAATGCCTTGACTATGACTGGCCACTGGCCGACTCACCGCTGACAGTCTGGTGGCAAGGGCCACTGGTTGTAGCGGGCGTAGTGGCAACAGCCAGTGGCCTCTGGCGACGGCAGGTCTGGGCCTTTCCAGCAGCGGGCTTTTTTTTGGTGCTGGCCCCCACCTCCAGCCTGGTGCCGGTGGCCGACATCGCCAATGAGCACCGGATGTACCTGCCGCTGGCCTGCCTGTTGGGTCTGACCATTCCAGCGGGATGGTGGCTGATGGTCAGCCGGACCGGTGACGGGTCGCAGCAGGCGACGCGGAGGCTGTTTGCAGTGGCGATTTTCGGGGTAACGGCAGTCCTGGGTGGCATCACCCACAACCGCAACACGGTCTATGCCAGCCGCTGGGCGATGTGGACCGACGTGCTGGCGAAACGACCGGAGAATCCGCGGGCCCACTGGTTCACCGGACTGATGCTGGCTGAACAGGGACAAACCGACGAGGCACTTGCCCATGCCGGCAGGGCAACCCGGCTCGATCCTTTTGTGCGGGCCTATCAGCAGCTTGGACAGATTTTCAGCGACGCCGGTGACCGGGCAAGCTGGGAACGGGCCTGCCGCGAGGGACGGGCAACGCTCACAGCCCTCGGCAAGGCGGCCGCCCCGCCCACCCTCGACCTGGGCGTGGGCCAGGCCACCGCCCTGCTTGAGCTGGGCCGGGCGACTGAGGCCCGGCGGCTGCTCGACGAGTTGCTGCCCGAAATTCAGCAGCACTTGCCGGCCGATCATGGCGTGCGGTTTGCGGCCCGGCTGCTGAGCCTGCGGCTGCAACTGGCTGCAGGACAGCCGGCCTTGGCAGACGCCCGGCGGCTGCTCGATGACGCCGCGACGGCACTCGGCCCGGCCCACGCCACGACGCTCGCCGCCGAAACAGCCCTCGCAGTCAGCCTGGCTGCCACAGGGGAAGACGCCGAAGCTGAGGCTCGCCTCCGCAGCGTCTTGGCCAGCCAGCAGCAAAAGCCGGCCAATCTGCCCGCCACCGACGCGGCCGCCACCACCCTGGCTGGGTTTTTGAAGTCACGGGACCGATGGCCGGCAGTCAGCCAGTTGTGGCAGCAGCTTGCCGAGAACCGCTGCCAGCATCTCGGCGTTGGCCACCCAGCCAGCCAGCGGGCCCTGAGGGCATGGGCCGACGCTGCCAGCCACAGCGGCAGGACCGAAGACGCTGCTGCGATTCGCCGCCTGCTTCTGCCCGCAACAAGCGGCCCGGTCACTGACCGCGATCACCGCCGCTGAGCCGCTTGAGATTCTGACCAGCCAGTGGATGGGCCGGCTCAAGCCGCAGACACTGCTCGTAGGCAGCGCGGGCCTCGCTGGCCCGGCCCTGCAGCAGCAACACGTTGCCAAGATTGTTCCAGGCATCGGCAAAACTGGGATCTTGCCGCACAACCTGCCGCAGCTGAACCTCGGCAGCAGCCGGATCGGTGCGAGCCAGCAGGCTACCCAGGTCATACCGCAGGCCGACATCAGCTGGCAGATTTTCAAGGAGTTCCCGCAGCAACTGCGCAGCCTGGGCCGGATCGTCCCCAGACACCGCTGCGGCCAGCCAGCGGCGGGCATTGACATGGTCTGGCTGGCGGTCCAGCAC
>CALAZQ010000334.1 GCA_937926325.1 uncultured Planctomycetaceae bacterium
CATCCCGCTATCCACCGCAGCTCGCCGCCCGGCTGCAGCAGCTGATCGACACGCCTGAAGGGTAGCCGGAGTGAGCAAGCACTTCCCTCAATGCGAGCAGCTCACGCGGCCTCCGGTGAGGTTTGGCTTCACTGTTAGGTTACCCGCTCATCATGAAGGCTTTGTCGCCCCTGCCCGAAGCCAAAGCAGGTCGCGGTCGGGTCGGCAGGAGTCGTTTCAAACAATGCCGGGCAGACGAGCCATGAGGCCGGTTCCTGTCGTGATCATGCTGGCCGTTGCCAGCTTCGCCTCAGCAGCCGCAGTGCAGGCCTACGATCCGCTCGCGAAGTCGGCCGACGTTCTGCCACCCGCGCCGCTCTCAGTTGCCGACCAAAAACGCGACCGCTCGATTCCGCTGCTGGTCTCACTGCCAGACGATTCAGCCCCGGCCCCGGTGGTGCTCTTCAGCCACGGCCTCGGGGGCTCGCGGGAGGGCTGTGGCTATCTGCGGGAACACTGGGCGGGCCGCGGCTATGTGGCAGTGTTCCTCCAGCATCCCGGCAGTGACGCATCGGTCTGGCGGGACGTGCCGCAGCGGCAGCGGCTGCGGGCGATGAAGCAGGCTGCCTCAATGGAGAACATGCAGGCCCGGGTCGATGATGTGGCAGCGGTGCTCGACGCCCTGGCCGAGTGGCAGCAGCAAGCAGGCCATCCGCTGGCTGGCCGGCTCGACCTCGACCATGTCGGCATGTCGGGCCATTCCTTCGGGGCCCGAACCACGCAGGCGGTCGCCGGGCAGACCGGATGGCCGGCAAGCGATGGCCCCGACAGCCGCATCGATGCGGCCGTGATCTTCAGCCCCAGTGCCCCCCGGCTGCGATCGGCCAAGGCCGCCTTTGGCAGCGTGACCATCCCCTGGCTGTTGATGACCGGCACCGACGACGTTGCCCCAATCGGTGGGGCGACGGTTGCCTCGCGGCTGGCCGTCTTTCCTGCCCTGCCAGCCGGCGGAAAATTTGAACTGGTCCTGGCTGACGGCACACACGCAGCCTTCACCGACCATGACGGACTGCGACAAAAGCCCCGCAACCCGAATCATCACCGGGCGATCAAGGCGATCAGCACCGCCTTCTGGGACACCTATCTCAAGGGTGACGCTGAGGCCAAGATCTGGCTCACCGGTGACGGCCCCCGCGAGGTCCTTGAGCCAGCGGACCAGTGGCAGAGCAAGGAATAGCAATACAAGATACTCCTGCCGAGGCTTCCAGCATTCGGACAGCCAGAACCAAACGTGTTCCCCTCATAACGCTCTTCCGCGATCTGGCTGTCTGTGGAAAAAGCCTTCCATGGCCTTTTTCCACGAATGCGAACCCCAAAAAAGCCGAGGTTTTTCGGGGTTCGCTGCCGCCGCATCCAGCGGCGGATCACTTTGTCCACAGGCTGCTAGCGGCTCCATGCTCAGCGAGCAGAAGCCGTCACAATGACGAAATCTGACGCTATCGTTCACCGCTTCGATTTGGATCAACGGGTTCAGGGTGAAATGAATTGCAGTCGAAGGTGACCGCTCCCGCTTTGGTCGTGATGGTGATCATTCCACTTCCGTATTCGGACTTCATCGGCCCGCAGTCGTGCAGCATCTTCGGCGGGTGTGGCCGCGGCATTCCATTGATTTTGATGCTCATGTCTCTCAGGTCGACCGTCACGCGATCGCCGCTCAACGTCAGAGCCTCGACGGTCTCAAGGGTTCGTTCTGGCACGGTCAGGGCTGCCACGAATGCTTCCCGACTGGCAAAATTGTCGAGGTCCGACACGTGCAGCAGGTGATAGTCATCACCCAGGTCAAACTCAGCGCACAAGCCCTTGCCCACCTGATAAACATTCCAGGCACCGACCCGTGTCCCTGTGATGCCGCCATCCTCGAACAGCGTACCTTGACCGAGGAGTAAATTCTGGTGCTGAACTACTCGCCCGCGGGCCTCGCGGCGGCGTTTGTGGGGGGGTGCATCGGCAAGAATCTTTTCCACCCGCAGCCCCTGCGACGGATCAGCCCCAAAAATTACGCTGTTGTAGCGGGCCTGGTGAAGCCAGCCATCAGAATGAACCGAGCCCATGGAAACGTGGGGGGTGTTGTAGTAAGTCAGTCGTGCGGGCCGCCACTTTTGCGTCTTCCAGAGTGGATCCCCCGGCCAGCCAATAAACCGCCGGCCTTCGTAAACCAGTTCTTTACGGGAAGACGCCTCGTCGGCAAGGACCTGCACAATCGGATTGGGCAAAAACTGGCTGCAGGCGAAAAACATTCCCTCATCCTGCTTCAGCCGTGGCTCATTACCACTGGCGATATGCACGCCTGCCGGTTCCAGACCGGGTACGCGGCTGGCCCTGAAGTTAAACCTAGGCTCACCGCGGCCAAACGCAAGCCAGACGGTCGGCAGGAAGCCGTCGTAACGGGCGTCATTCAGGTATGCGACTTTACGGGCGGTGAGCGAGTGATTCACATCGGCCGTCCGACAACGCAGCGCCGGACCAGCTAAAAATCCGTTCACACTCAGCAGGGCCCTCTCTGCCAGCATGACGTTCAAGAGATCACTGGCGGCCCGCCGCAAGTCATGGTCGGGAGCGTAATCGACCAGAATGATGAGGGGATTTGAAAAATGGTACTGATAGCACTTCGAGTTCCACTCGACAAAGCCCCACGTCATCCGATCGGCGATGAATTTTTTGATCTCACGAATCTGTACGTTGCCGTCACCACCGCGGTACTGCTCGCCAAACAATGCCAGGGTCAGGTACATTAAGTCATGGTTTTCAGTGAATCGCGGTGGCCAATACGCACGAGTCGCAAGCTCCTTTTTGCTGGTGGGCCAGGTTTTTATAAACCCGCTGATGCGCCGCTCTGCCGCATCACTCAGTTGTCGTGTGTCACGAAAGTCGAGCAGGGTACGAAGAAAGCGGATCAGGTAGATGTCATTGTCACCCCCCGGTGGCGTGAATGACTCGAAATAGGCATTGGCTTTGTCAACGTCACGCCCCAGTTTCAGCCGTGCATGATTGAGCGCCCAGCGGCGTCCATCACGGGGGTCCATCGATGGCTCAAGATCGGCGAAGCTTTCAACAATCCAGTCAACATAGGCTGCGCGACGCGACTCAATTCCGCTTTGCCCGACCGCGGCAGTCTCGCCTGCCGCCAGCGGTTGACAAACAATGCTGAGTACAACGGCGAGCCATGTCCACGCATGCTTCATGGTAGGTTCCTTTGTTGGCGGCGTTACGATCAATCAACCGGTGGCTGGAGTGCATCCACTGCCCAGGCTTGCCACTGGCGGTCGAGCCAGTCCGGGCGGAGGGATCCGTCGGCAATAAAAAAGCGATAGTTCCCCCATAGCGGCTGGTCCGCTGTGATGGTGAACGCACCGGTGCTGCAGGGGGCGAAACAGCAATAGGGCTTCGTGGGATGCAGCCGTACGCGTTGTGGGGCCCGGAAATTTTTTGGATGCCCAAGCACCGCGACCGTGACTGCCTCCGGTCCATTCCCGGCCACCAGGGCCACCCAGTTCGCCGGCTGCTGATTGCCACTGCGACGGTCATGCCCACGATCGGTCAGAAAGTCGCTTTTCACCCGCGGCAATTCCGGGTGCTGACGGGCATACCCATCGTCGTCCGTGAGCCAACTGGCCGGCCCCCGAAATGCCATGCCGCCGTAATGATGCTGGTTGACGATCAGTGGCTTCTTGGTGGCTGCGGTCTGGGTGGTGGCGATGTCGAAGCAGTGCCAGCTTCGGTCAGTCTTCCAGACGGTCACGTTCCAGCGTTCCACAAGCAGATCGACCTCGGTACCACCGGTGGCCGTGTGGACGAGTTCAACATCGAACCCCGCGCGATCATCCTGTGTACTGGTTGAGTCAACCCGCCCATGTCGCACCCTGCCGGTCCGCTTGGCGAGATTCCAGCAATCGACCGATCTGTCATCGAAGGTCGCATTGACCCAGGCAGAGAAGACCCCGTGCTGATGCGGCTTGTCCGCAGGAAACATCTCCGTGACCGCCTTCCCTTGCGGCGAAAAAATTGGGTGAAGGCACCCGCTGCGCTGGAAGACGGGGTCGACACCCGAGGGGCAGGGGGGAGACGATTTGTTGTAGGTGACAACGGGCTTGCCGTTCTGCGTCACGACAATCGTCGCGTCTGTCTCGGCGACCGCCATCTGCCAACCACAGGCCGGCCGGCTAAGCGACACTCCCGAAAGCGAAACGATGGCAATAGCCAGTGCTGTCTTGAGCCGCAGTCTGCCGACGGTACTCAGGGGAATCATGACGCGCGACGACCAACAGCAGAGACAAGGTAACCACTCGGATACTCAGCCTACCGCCAACTGCTGGCGCAGTCAATCAACTGCACAATCACCATCACATGCCGTACACGGAGACGCCTACTTCTTAACCGACGTCAGGTCGAAGTCGATGGTGTTCGGTCCCGGCTTGACCTCAGAGAAAAATGTGTCTGGACTCCTTTTGGTCTTCCTCGGGGGCAGAGAGTGGACTGCAAGTTCAGTTGTGGCGAGATTCTCTGAACCCACTTCTCGTCGCCAAAGGGTTCGGAGCGATGAAGGCCTGGCGCAAATAGTCTTTATTTTTGCGGCTGTCAGCGGCTTGTTGACCCGCTCTGCCCAGCGTGCCGAGCGAGCTAGGGGCCAGTGGGAGAGCGGGGGGGGTCGCGCACCAAACTCCGTTTACAACGCCACCATGGCTTGGCGGCCCAAGTCGATGACGACGCGGGTGAGATAGGCCCAATAAGAATCCCGTTCGAGTGTGTCTCGGACAATCGCGGCGGGGAGGAAACGGCGCATTTCCTTCATGAATGCTGCCCGTATTTCGGGCTGCGTGCCGAGGGCCGTAAGCCGCTGTTCGAGCAGGGTGATGAATTCGGCCGCCTCACGCTTGTGGTCGCCGATTTTCAAAGGGATAAGGTGTGCCGGGAGTTCGATGCCCTGCCGGGCAAGCCAGGCGATGTCCCAGAGGTCGCGGTTCTTGAGGCGATTCTCCCGGAACGCGACCGCGACGATCTTGTCGGCGAGGATTTCCTCCCGGCTTTGCGCCTGAAGGATCAGGCCCGATGTGCCGAGATCGATGCCGTACAGCGTGCGCAGCATCATGGGATGCGGATCGTGGCTGGGAATGGCACAGATATCGAGGTGGATGCGTTGGGCGGGCAGGTGCTTCTGACCGGGCCGTGTCTCGATCACGAGCTTCCAGGTGGAGACGTTGCCTCCGGTCTTCACGGGTTCGCTCACTCTCACCGGCAGGTCATAGCGAGTCCTCAGGCGATCCGTCAGGATTGAGCCGAGTTCTGCCAGATCACTGCGTTGAAAATTGCTCCCGCCGGTGAAGTCGAGGTCCTCGCTGAGCCGTGGGGATCCGTAGCAAGCCCGCAGGCAGGTTCCACCGATGAAGGTGAGGCCGGTGAGTAATCCGGCCCCGCTCAGTTCGCGGAGGATGTCGTGATGGAGCAGCTCTTTTTCCACCACGGGTCGCAAGGATGAGAGCTCGGCACGACCGCGGATCGCTTCGTTCACAAGCTCATCAAATAAGCTCACGGACCACCTCCTCATCCACGAGATC
>CALAZQ010000335.1 GCA_937926325.1 uncultured Planctomycetaceae bacterium
GCCAGCATCTCAACCGTGTCAGCCAGTCCGTGCCAGTCGATCATCGTGGCCAGGGCAACCGCCTGCGGCCGGCCCATCATCGCGTCAAGCAGATCGCCGTCGAAGGTGCGACCCCGCCGCCGTAGCAGTTCAGTGCCGACGTCCTGATAGAGATCCTCGGTGTTGACCAGCAGTCCATCGAGGTCGAAGACAACGGCAGCGATGTTCGGCGTTGCATGGGACATCATCCAGCCTTTCTCATCATCTGGAGGTGGTGGCAGGCGAACGGTTCCGCCGACCGGCAGGCTACCTGAACGCAACGGCTGACCGAAAGCAGTCGCTGGAGTCGTGGTTTTCGGTCGCTGCAAACCTTCATTCCCGTTCGTTTTGCCTGACTGTCACGGTCGTCATCGAATCCCCGCCACTCCTTGCGGCGGCTGGCGGTGGGCCGTACAACGATTGGGCTTTTCGGAACGATCCCGCATCTCAGCCCTGAGGGGTTTCTGGTTGATGGCTGCTCCTCTTGTCGTGCTGCGGCTGCCACCCAGTCGGGAGCCGCAGCGATTGTGCCCTCCCGGCGCGTTGTCCCCCTCCGCTCTTTCGATCCCGCCGTCCACACTGATCTCCCTGCCAACGGAAGGAACTGATTGATGCCCCACGCCAGCCCCAAGCTTCACAATGCCATGTGGCCCGGCCTCGTCGGCAAGGGCACCGACGAAGGCCAGGAGCCACCGATCTCCCTCGAGCGAATGCTCGAACTCACCGCTGCCGCCGAGGTGGACGGCCAGAAGTTCGACGGCATCGATTATTTTCTGTTCCTGCCGCACACCAATCCCGAGGCGACCGACGACGAACTGCGGGCCATCGCCGACCTGATCGCCAGCCACGGTTTCGCCGTCGGCTCGCTGGTCGCCCCGGTCTGGCCGGGCACGGTGGGTGACTCGGCGATGGGGGATGCCGCGGCCCGCGAAAAGTTCCTTTCCGCAGTGAAGATGGCCTGCCGGATTGCGAAGGTCTTCGAGCAGCACGGCGTCCGCAAGTACGGCGTGATTCGAATCGACTCGGCCGAATTCGGCGTGGCGAAGTGGCGGGAGGATCAGAAGGCCAACACGGCCAAGATCGTCGAGACCTTCAAGGAGGCGGCCACAATTGCCGCTGACAACGGCCAGCGGCTGGCGGCCGAGGGAGAGATCTGCTGGGCGGGCATGCACTCCTGGAAAGACATGCTCGATGTGCTGGAGGGGGTCGGCATGCCCGAGACCCTCGGCTTCCAGGCCGATCTGGCTCACACCTACCTCTACCTACTTGGTTACAACGCGCCGGAGTATGCCCTGGTGCAGCCGGGCTACTCCGAGGATGAGTTCTGGGCCGCCTACAAGCAGATGACCGACAAGCTGCGGCCCTGGACCATCGACTTTCATGTCGCCCAGAACGACGGCGAGGTCCACGGGGCCGGCTCCCACGACAAGACCGGCAAACACTGCCCGGCCGATGACCCGAACGGCAAACTCGATATCGTGAAGTGCTCGGGCTATTGGCTGGAGGATGCTTCTACCCGCTGCATCGAGCACATCTGCTGGGACGGCTGCATGTTCCCCAACGCGACGCTCGAAAATCCGGAAACCTGGAACACCATCCTCAAAACCATGATCGCCGTGCGGGACGCCCACGGCTGGAACTGAACCGAACCACGAAAGGATCGCACCAATGGCAAAACCCCTCCGCATCGGCATGATTGGCTACGGCTTCATGGGCCGGGCCCATTCCAACGGCTACAACCGCGTCAAGGACTTCTTTGACCTCGAGTATCTGCCGGTGCTCCAGGCGGTGGCTGCCCGAGATGCCGAAAAGGCCCAGGCCTTTGCCGACCGCTGGGGCTATCAGCGGGTCGAGACCGACTGGCGGAAGCTGGTGGCGGCCGATGACATCGACGCCATCGACATCTGCACCCCCAACAACCTGCACGCCGAGATTGCGATTGAGGCGGCCAAGCATGGCAAGGCGATCCTCTGCGAGAAGCCGCTGTCGATGGACACGGCCGAGGGCGAGAGGATGTGCGCGGCGGTCGAGGCGGCCGGGGTGCCCAACACCGTCTGGTACAACTACCGACGGATTCCCGCGGTCACCTTTGCCAAACACCTGATCGACTCGGGCCGGCTCGGCCGGGTCTTTCACTATCGGGCCAATTTTCTCCAGGACTGGACGATCAATGCCGACCTGCCGCAGGGCGGCGCCGCCCTCTGGCGGCTCGATGCCAAGGCGGCCGGTAGCGGGGTCACGGGTGACCTGCTGGCCCACTGCATCGACACCGCGCTGTGGCTCAACGGGTCGATGACCGATGTGACGGCGATGACCGAGACCTTCGTGAAGGAGCGGGTGCATCAGGCGACCGGCAAAAAAGAGCCGGTCGAGATCGATGACGCCTGCTCGTTCCTCTGCCACTTCAAGAACGGCTCGCTGGGCCTTTTTGAGAGCACCCGCTACGCCCGGGGGCACAAGGCGCTCTACACCTTTGAAATCAATGGTGAGAACATGAGCCTGAAGTGGGACCTGCACGATCTTCACCGGCTCGAAATTTTTGACTACAGCGACGAGGGGCCCGAGCGGGGCTGGAAGAGTGTGCACGTCACCGACGGCGACCACCCCTACATGGCCAACTGGTGGGTGCCGGGCCTGGCGATCGGCTACGAGCACTCATTTGTTCACCAGGTTGCCGATTTTCTCGCAGCGTACGCCAAGGGTGAGCCCTGTCACCCGACCTTCCGCGACGCCCTGGAAACCCAGCAGGTCTGCGACGCCGTGCTGGCCAGTGCCAAGAGCCACCAGTGGGTGCCGGTTGGCGGCTCGTGAGGCCGCCTGTCCCCCCC
>CALAZQ010000336.1 GCA_937926325.1 uncultured Planctomycetaceae bacterium
GCAGCGACACACCACGAAAGGCGAGGGAAAGATCATCAAGGGAGAGGAGTGGCATAGCGAGATTGTAACGTCTGCACCGGGAAGGTGGCTGGCTCATCAGCGACCCGTTACATTGGAGGTCTTCATCACCCGCCCCCCACTCTTGCAGGCTTGCCACCATGCCCGCCGCCACGCTCACCATCCCGTCCATGTCCTCACCCACCGCCCGGCTGCACCGGCTCGGCCAGAGCATCTGGCTCGACAACATCACTCGGGGGATTCTCGATGACGGCACCCTGGCCGACTGGATCGGCAGCCTGTCGGTCACCGGCCTGACGAGCAACCCATCGATCTACAACAACGCGATCGCGAAGAACGACTTCTACGATGCGGCCATCGCCGAAAAGGTTGGCCGCGGCCTAACTGGAGAGCGGCTGTTTTTCGAGTTGGCCGTCGAAGACCTGCAACGGGCGGCTGACCTCTTCCAGCCGGTCCATGAGGCGACCGGCGGCCTCGACGGCTGGGTCTCACTGGAAGTCTCCCCCCTGCTCGCTTACGACACTGCCGCCACGATCGAGTCGGCCCGGCAGCTACACAGCCAGGCTGGCCGCGACAATCTGTTCATCAAGATTCCCGGCACCCCCGAGGGGCTGCCGGCGATCGAGGCGGCCATCTTTGCCGGCGTGCCGGTGAACGTCACGCTGCTGTTCACAGTCGAGCAGTATCTGGCCGCAGCGGAGGCCTATCTGCGGGGCATCGAGCGCCGGCTGGACGCCGGGCTGCCGCCGCGGGTCTGCTCGGTGGCGTCGCTCTTCATCAGCCGCTGGGATACCCCGACAGCAGAGCTGCTGCCAAAGCACCTGAAGAACACGCTCGGCATTGCCATCGGCACCAAGGCCTATGCCGCCTACCGCAGCCTGCTGGCCTCCGACCGGTTTGCCCGGCTGGCCAACTTTGGCGTGCTGCCCCAGCGACTGCTGTTTGCCAGCACCGGGACCAAGGATCCCGAAGCCTCTGACGTGCTCTACATCGAGAGCCTCGCCGCTCCCCACACCATCAACACCATTCCCGAAAAGACCCTGCGGGCCTTCGCCGACCATGGCCGAGCACCAGTCGGGCTCTCGGCTGGTGGCGGCAACGCCGAACGGATGCTCCACGAGATCACCGCCGCCGGAGTCGATATTCCTGCACTCGGGGAGCAGCTGCAGCGGGAGGGCGCCGAAGCGTTCGTCAAAAGCTGGCACGACCTGCTGGCTGTGATCGCGGCAAAGGCCTGACAAGACAATGGTGCTCAGCACGGTATGTACCCCACCGAACGAGCGTCATCTATCTTGCCTCTCCCTCTGGGAGAGGCCGGCCGCAGGCCGGGTGAGGGTGCC
>CALAZQ010000337.1 GCA_937926325.1 uncultured Planctomycetaceae bacterium
CCGCTGGTGCTCATTGGCGACATCCTGTCGCCGGGTGGCAGTGGCGGCGTCTGCTGGCTCCCCTCAGGCTTTTGCGTGCCCGGTTCGCCGGGCCAGTTCCACGAAGGGGCGTACCATTGAGCCGGTGCCGCCGCCGGCGATCCAGGGGCGGGGCTTGTCGGCGAAGGCAGGACCGGCGATGTCGATATGGGTCCAGGGAATGCCCCGGACAAACCGCTCCAGCAGTTTCGCCGCGGTGATCGCGCCCCCCAGCCGGCCGTCGCCGACGTTCTTGATGTCGGCCACCGGGCTTTCGATCTGCTCGTCAAAGTCGCGGTCCATTGGCAGCTGCCAGACCCGCTCGCCAACCGCTTCAGCAGCGGCGGTCACCGCATCGCAGCAGGCCTGGTCATTGGTGAAGACGCCGGCAATGTCGCGGCCGAGGGCGACCATGCAGGCGCCGGTGAGGGTGGCGGTGTCAACAATCCGCCGCGGCTGGAGGTCGGCCACCACATCGAGTACGTCGGCCAGTACGACCCGGCCCTCGGCATCGGTGTTGTGGATCTCAATTGTGACGCCGCTGCGGGCGGTGACCACATCGCCCAGCTTGTAGGCGGCGGACCCATTCATGTTTTCGACCAGGCCGACCGCTGCCACGACATGGACCGGCAGTTTGAGCGCCGCGATCGTGGCAATCGCCCCGAGGGCGGCCGCCGCTCCAGACATGTCGCACTTCATTGTCAGCATGCCGTCGGATGGCTTCAGGGACAGGCCACCAGAGTCGAAGGTGACCCCTTTGCCGACCAGCGCCAGGTCGGGCGGCCCGCCCGGCTGCCCCGATCCCCGCGGCCCTCGATAGTGCAGCAACACCAGCCGCGGCGATCGCGCGCTGCCCCGGGCGACAGCCAGCAGAGCCCGGCAGTTCTCCCGCTCCAGGCGGGCCTGATCCCAGATTTCAATTTCGAGCCCCGCCCGGCCGGCAATGGTGGCCGCCTCTTCGGCGAAGGTCTCAGGGTAGAGATCATCCGGGGGTAGGTTGACCAGCCGCCGGGCCAGATTGACACCATCGGCAATCAGAGCACCCCGACCAACCACTTCGACCGCCGCCTCCAGCCAGATTGTTGTGGCAAAGGGATGCTGCTTCTTCTCAGCCCGGTAGAGGTCTTGCCCAACCATGCCAACGGCTGCACCGGCGACCGCCTGTTCAAGCTGCTCGTTGGTCCAGCGGCCTTCGGCCAGAAACCCGACCCGGCTTCGCGGCCGGCTCGACAGCTGCCGGGCGGCCACCGCAGCCGCCCGGTAGAGCAGCCCGGCATCGACCTCGTCGGCTGAACCGGTACCGATCACGAGCAGCTGCCCGCAGGCGAGCCCCGGGGGGGCAAGCAGTGGCACGCACTCATAGCGTTTGCCGGTCAGTTCGCCGGCATCGATCAGTCTGCTGATCAGTCCGCCGGTTGCCCGATCGACTTCGGCTGCGGCACCGCTGACGCCACCAGGGCAGAGAAAGAGCACCATGGCGTCCCCTTCGAAGCGGACCGGATCGGCCGAGGGATCTGCCTGGATGGGGGCAGCGCCGGAATTGGTGGTGAGCGTTGCCGTGAACTCGTGTGACATGGTGAATCCTGGAGGGGAAGGGACTGCGATTGACCCGCGTCGCCAGTCGGAGTCTGGCAGCGCAGCGACGTCCCTTCAACCGCCCCAGCCGAACCGGCTGGCCGCCAGCGAGAGCAGCACAGGCAGCACGACGAGATTGCCAATCAGGCCTCCCAGCAGGGTCAGGCAGGAGAGACCACCGAAGGAGACCGTCGGCATGAAGCCGCTGGTGGTCAGTGCCAGAAACCCGACCACCAGGGCGAGCGTCGAAAAGATCATCGCCCGCCCGGCTGTCTGATGGGCGGTCTCCAGGGCTGCCCGAATGGCCCCATCCCGGGCCAGCCGGCGGCGGAAGGCGGTGGTGTAGTGAATCGAGCTATCGACCGACAGACCGAGCGAGACCGCGGCGATCATCGCCGTGCCCATGTTGATTGGACTGCCCCACCAGCCAAGCAGTCCAAGGACCACCACAATCGGCAGGGTGTTGGGGACGAGCGCGATGGCCCCGATGACCGGGCTGCGAAAGCCGAATGACAGCAGCAGGAAGATGCCACCGGCTGCCAGCAGAAAGGTCAGCCACTGATCGGCCAGCATTCGTTCCACCAGCTGGGCCAGCAGGACGAAGAAGCCGGTGACCTCGCCGGCGGGCTGCCTGCCGGTGGCGGGGAAATGCTCGGTGACCAGGCTGCGGACCTGGTCGATGATCTGCCGCTTTGCGGCGGCTGGCTGACGCTCACGGGCCCGCAGCATCACCCGCAGCCAGGTCGAGCCATCGGCGGGATCACGGCCGATGAGACTGTCGGCGAGCTGGGGCAGCTGCTGCCGCAGCAGGCCGACGGCCGCTGTGACCATCCAGCTGCCGACAGCCGATGATTCCAGGTTGGCCAGCGACACCGGCGAGACCGTCTCCAGCAGATCGGCGATGCTCAGCACCTTGGTCAGCCCGCTGCCGGTGGTTCCGCCCGCTGCCGTCACGTCGGCACGCAGCCGGGCTTCAAGGGCGGCGACCCGGGCCAGGGTTGCCGCGTCGATCGGCTCGGCGGCCGGCAGCAGGATGTCCCAGACGCCGGCACCGCCCAGGCGGGACTCGACGATTTCATAGGACTCGACGACCGGGCTGCCGGCCCGAAAGTTCTGGATGAAGTCGGTCTGGACCTCGAGCCGGGTCAGTCCTATCGCCGCCAGGCCGATCAAGCCGACTGCGACCGCCAGGATCGGCCCGGGCGACTGCACGATTCGCCCCACCAGCCGGTCGAGGCCGCCATCGAGTTTTCCTTCGCCCCAGACCCTGCCGGGATCACCACCGAGCCGGCCGGCCAGGGCGAACCAGGGAACGGCAAGTGCCACCGCCAGCAGCACCATGCCAGCCCCGACGACGGTCATGACACCGAAGTCATGCACCGGTCCGACCCGGCTGGCGATCAACGAGCCGAAGCCGATCATGTCGGTGATGATCGCCCCGATGATCGGCCAGAAGAGCTGCGTCAGGGCTCCGGTCAGAGCCTGTTCGGCAGGCTCACCGTCGGCCCGACGACGACGGAACTCGACAATGATGTGCACGACGGTGGCGATCGCCACGACGGTCACCATCGCCGAGAGCATCGTCGAGACCATCGTCAGCTTCTGCCCTGCGACCGCCAGCAGGCCGCGGGTGCTCCAGAGGGCCAGCAGCACCACCGCGAGCGGTGCCACCAGCCACCGCAGGCTGCGGAACAGCAGCAGCAGCACGACCGAGGCGAGCAGGCCTGCCGTCGTTCCCAACAGGTTGCCGTCGCGACGGAGCATGGCGAAGCCATCCCGCAGCATCACCGTCTCGCCCGCCACGGTGCCGGAGGGATAGTTCTGCATGATTTCGCGGAGGGCGTCGATGGTGTCGCCCCGCCCAGGAACACCATCGTCGGCCTCGGCACCGCCGGCCAGGACGCAGACCACCGCTGCCGTCCGCCGATCGCTGCCGACGGTATAGCCCTCCATCAGTTGGACGAGCCGGGCAGCAGCCGGATTGGTGTCGGTCGCAATGATGCTGCGGCCCAGCGGAGTGGTGGCGAGACTGGTGGCCGAGCCAATGCCCGGCACCGCCGCGAGTTGTTGCGTCAGTTTGCTGAGCCGGTCGAAGCCCGCCGGGCTGAAGAGTTCGGCGTCATCGTAGACCGCCAGAACCGCAGCATTCGCGCCGAATGTCCGCCCCAGACGGCGAAAGGGGATGATCGCCGGATCGTTGCGGTCGAACATCGACGCAATCGATCGCGAATATTCGAGCTGCCGGGATCGCTCGACACCGAACAGCCCCAGCAGCAGCCCCAGCAGGGCCAGCGGGGTTCGCCAGCGAACAAGCCAGCGAGAGACGCTGGCGGCAAGACGGGGTTCGCTTTCTTGTCGGATGGGCACGGCCGAATCCACGCAGGACCTGTGTTTCTCCCAGCTTACCGGTTCGCTGCGGACAGCCCGGCGGCTTTTCTTTACCGGGGCGACACCTTGACCGGCTTTTCGGGGCGTCTTTATAGTCCCGCCCCCAACTTGTTCCCCACGGGCCGACGGACCGGCAGCGGTCTCGGTGATTGCGGGTGCGCGTGTTTCAAAGCCTTTTTTCTACCGATCGTTCCGGCGATCACCATCGTGGACCGGGCCCCCCCCGGCCGGGAGAGGTGTCTGCGCCGAAACTCACTCGAACCCACGGCCGCTGGCTGAGCGGTGGGCCGGCTGGCGGTGTGCTGTGCTGTTTGCTGGTTACGCTCAATGCGGCGGTGGCTGCCGCCGAGCCGCCGCCACCCACGGCGCCGGCTGGCAGTCTGGCCGAACTTCCGGTCAGAGGGCTGGCGGCGGCAATTGCCGAAGCGGGCCGCATTGAGGTGCCGGCTGCCAACCCACGGGAGCTGCTCAGCGTCGAGGCGACGCAGGCCTCTCGGTGGACGGAGGGTTCGTATGACGTCTGGCATCTGACCGGAGGGGTGACGATCCGGCAGGGTCAGACCGAGGCGGAGGCCAATGAGGCGGTCGTCTGGATCGAACAGCCTCCGCCAGTGCTCGTGACCAGTGACGAGCCGACCGGGCCGCCGCTACGAACCGTGCTTGCGCGGCTGGCAGGCACGGTCCGCGTGCGGACGATCGCCGACGGCGAAGCGGCGGGAACCGAGGCCGCCAGCCTGCGGGACGACCGCTGGGCCGGTCGGTTCTGGGTCATTCGTGATCCCCAACTGACCTTCGACAGCATCGTGCCGGCCAGCGGCCGCCCGGCCGTCTATGAGGCACCGGCCGACCTGCCAGCAGCGACACCGGACGGACCGCGGCTGGTGTCAACTGAGCAGCCGGAGGAGGTTGAGGAGATTGCCGGGGGCGATGCCGGGGTCGTGCCGGCCCAGTTTGCCGAGTTTGGAACGGTCGCCGCTCCGGCCGCCCAGCCGGTGGTGGTCGGCCGGCGGCTGCGGGCCTTTCCCCGGTCGAGCATGCCGCTGGCGGTGCAGTGGTTCCCGAGCCCGGCGGGCGGGGAATGGATTGCCGTGATCACCTCCGGGATCAACCTCGTGATCGACGGGGTCGATCCGGCGGGGCCGCTCGACATCTCGGCCGATCGGATGGTGATCTGGACCCGCAGCGAGGCCCAGCCCGATCTCGGCGGTGACGCCGGCCAGTCGGCCGAGACGCCGCTGGAGCTTTACATGGAGGGCAACGTCGTCTTCCGGCAGGGGCAGCGGGTGATCGAGGCGGTCAGCATGTTCTATGACGTGCCGCGATCGAGCGGGGTGATCACCGGAGCGTCGGTGCTGACGCCGGTCGACAGCTATGCCGGCCTGATCCGCCTCCGGGCCGATGTGTTGCGGCAGGTCGACCGCAGCCGATTTGTTGCCGAGCGAACCGGCCTGACAACCAGCCGGATGGGCGTGCCGACCTGGGAGTTCCGCTCCCGCGAGCTGACCCTCACCGACGAGCAGGTGCCGGTGCCCGGACCCTTCGGCATGCCGATGATCGATCCAGTTACCGGTGAGCCGGCGGTTGAGCATCAGCAGTTCGTCACCAGCCGGGGGAACACCGTGACCCTCGGCGGGGTTCCGGTGCTCTGGTGGCCGGTGCTGGCGACGAACGCCAAGAAGCCGACCTTCTACATCAATGACGTGAAGGTAAAAAACGACCAGATCTTCGGCACCCAGGTGCTGACCAGCTGGGACGTCTTCCAGGTATTTGGTGTCCGCCGGGCTCCGCCTGGGGTCGACTGGGACTTCAATGTCGACTACCTCAGCCTGCGGGGGCCGGGCTTCGGGAGTTCACTGATCTACAACCGGCCGCAGTTCCTCGGCCTGGCCACCCCGGCCAATGGTGTTGCCGACGCCTGGTTTGTGGTTGACCGCGGCATCGACCGACTCGGCCTTCAGCGAAACGACTTCATCTACTCGAACTTTCCCAATGCCTTCCGCGGCCGAGCCTTCTGGCGGCACCGGCAGGATCTGGTCGCCGGCTGGCAGGCCCGCGGGGCGGCCGGCTGGATCAGCGACATCAACTTCCTCGAGGAGTACTACGAGTCGGAGTGGGAGGAAGGCTATGAGCAGCGGACCTGGCTCGACCTGCGGCGGCCGACCGACAACCGCCAACTGCGGCTGCTGACCAGCCTGCGGGTCGATCCCTTCTTCACCCAGAGTGAGTGGTGGCCCCGGCTGGACCATCACTGGATCGCCCAGCCGCTGCTGCGGGATGCCCTGTCGTGGTACGAGCACTCAAGCATCAGCTATGTGCGGCAGAGCGAGCCGCAGCCACCGCCGACATTTCCAGGCAGCGGTCGGGCACCGCAGAATCAGGCCGGCCTCAATATCTGGACCCTGCTGCCCTACGAAAACAATGTGATTGGCGAGCGGCTGGTGACACGGCAGGAGATCGACCTGCCCTTCCAGGCCGGGCCGGTCAAGCTGGTGCCCTATGCCCTCGGCGAGCTCGGCCACTGGGGGCAGGATCTCAACCAGCAGCCGATCAACCGGGCCTATGGCCAGGTCGGCATCCGGTCCAGCCTGCCGATGTGGACCGCCGACAACAATGTTGAAAGCCGGCTCTGGAACCTCCACGGCCTTGCCCACAAGGTGATCTTCGAGGCCGAGTTCTCCTACGCCGACGCCACCCAGAGCTTCGACCAGTTCCCGCTCTACGACCAGATCGACGACGACACCATCAACCAGTATCGCCGGAACATCCCCTTCTTTGATTACGGTGCCCCCCAGAATCTGGCAGGCATTCCGCAGTACCGGCTGGCACCGCCGTTCATTTTCGGGCCCGACAATAAGTACGACCCGCGGACCTATGCGATCCGCCGTGGCATCGGCGGCTGGGTCACGGGGCCCTCGGAACTGGTCAACGACCTCACCGCCTTTCGGGTCGGGGCCCGGCAGCGGTGGCAGACCAAGCGGGGGCCTTACGGTGACCGGCGGATCGTCGACTGGATTGTGTTCGACATCGACGGCGAGTTCTTCCCGACGACCAGCCAGAACTTTGGCCAGGTGCTCGGCCTCTGGCAGTATGACTTTCGCTGGCACATTGGCGACCGGACCACCATCCTGTCGACGGCCGACGTTGACTTCTTTACCGGTGGCCAGCAGCTCTACACCGTCGGGGCGTTGCTCAACCGCTCAGCCCGTGGCAGCGCCTACATGGGCTACCAGTCGTTTGGTGGGCCGATTACGGCCAGTGTGCTGACCGGCTCGTACACCTACCGGATGAGTCCCAAGTGGGCCAGTTCGTTCGGGTCGTCGGTTGACCTCACCGGGCGGAATATCGGCCAGCGATTCCAGCTGGTGCGGATCGGTGAGTCGTTCCTGATGAGCTTCGGCTTCAATGTCGACTTCAGCCGCCAGAACGTCGGTGTCACCTTCGCGATTGAGCCCCGCTTTCTTTCCAGAACCCAGTTTGCGGGGGGTGGCGGGCTGACCTCATCAGCTGCGGGGACATCTGCCCTCGGGGGCTCACCGACCAACGTGCCGGTCGCGGGGGCCTACGGCTTGGAGTGAGCAGGCTGCCGGGCCAGCCAAAGGCTCCAGGCCAGAAAGATGCCCGCCAGCACCAGATAGGCGGCCGCCAGGTCGAGCGGCCCGCGGCCGCTGGCTGCGGCTGGCAGGTCGCCGACCGCCCAGGGCCAGAACAGCCGGCCGTCGGCGAAGGGTGAGTGGATCAGGCCGAACAGGGTCAGCCCCGCGGCCGTGCCGCACCAGCCGGCTGCCACTGCCAGGCGACGGTCGATCAGGGCGGCGAGCAGGCCTGCCCAGAGCAGGCTGGTCAGGATGAAGCCAGAGGCGAGCAGCCGCAGGCTGAAGAGTTCTGCCGCCAGGCCGGCAGCCGGCTGGGCCCCCGCGGCCAGCAGCTTGTCTGTCTGAATCACCACCAGGGCAGCGAGTGCCGGCACGCAGGCGAAGGCAACGGCCGGGTAATGCCGCTGGGGGGTGGCGTGGAAGCTCTGGGCCGAGATCTCCAGGCCGATGAAGATCAGAATCGGCAGGATGGCGGGGCCGGGGATCAGTTCGTAGAGCAGGGCGAACGAGCCGGTCAGGCCGGCGACGCCGATGAAGACAGCCGTCGCCAGCGTGTAGGCAGCCCGCCCCCCCATCGCCTTGTAGGCCGGATGGCCGATGTAAGGGGTTGACTGGATCACACCGCCGCAGAGGCCTGCGACCACCGTTGCCAGACCTTCTACGGCAATGACGCTCCCGGTGTGAAACTCATCACCAGCTGCGGCCGCGCTCTCCGTGCAGTCGATTCCACCGACCACGGTGCCGAGCGCGAAAGGAACGACGATTGGCAGGTACTTGATGGTCAGGGGCCACGCTTCGAGCCACTCAAACTGAAAGACCTCTAGCCAGCCGGTCGGCCAGACCGCGGCTAGTGGGTCGAAGGCAGCGTGGGCAGCTGGCGGCCCGAACCAGCCGGCTGATTCAGCCAGGAGTCCGATGCCAATTCCAACCAGCAGGGCGGCGAGTGCGCCTGGAATCCTGCCGGGCAAGGGCAGCCGGGCGGTCAGGGTTGCCAGCACGATGCCCAGCGAGACGAGTCCGACAAGCGGCCGGCTGAGCACCTCAAGAAATGGCAGGAAGCTGATCAGTGCCAGCGCGATTGCCGCCAGGCTTCCCAGCAGGGCCGCCCGCGGTACCAGCCGGCGGATCAGAGGGGCAAATGGGGCGCAGCAGAGTTTGAAGACACCGCTGGCCACGATGCTGCACATGCCGATCTGCCAGGCCTGGCGGGCGGCATCGGTCTGGCTGAGGCCGCCGCCGACTGCCTCGGCGAAGGCGGGGCCGACCACGAAGAAGACCATGCCGAAGGTGCTCGGGGTGTCGAGGCCCAGCGGCATGGCGGTGATGTCGGTACGGCCGGTGCGGGCTGCCAGCCGAAAGGCCATCCAGGTGAAGAGCAGGTCGCCGACAATGACGCCGATCGCAGTACCCGGCACCAGATGGGCCAGCGCAAATTCGAGCGGAAAGCCAAAAACTGTCGCCAACAGCGAAACCGTGAGCGTCAAGTCGGCAAGATTATCGAGCGAAAGGCCGAAAAATGCGTTGATGTCTCCCGGCATCGACCAGCGATAGCGGGCGGCTGGCGGAGCGGTGGAGTCTGGCGGCATGGCTGATGAGGGACTCGGAAGGCGGACGGCGGCCGATCGCGAACCAGACATTCGCGAACCCGGCCCGAACCTGACTATACTCCGACAGCGGGATGCGATGCCCCCGGATTGGCCAGAAGGCGACCGTTCCGGCGGGTGGCGGCTCCGTCGGTTCATCCGCAAGGATGCCAAAAATCTTCATGGTGGGCTGAACTCTTCGACGGTGGCGAGCGTATTGACCATGGATATTGATCAGCCGCACCCGGCCCCTGACGCAGACCCGCTTGCCAGTGGGGTGTCGTCGCAAGGTGGTGGTGGCGGTTTGCAACGCCGCCCTCAGGAAACGGTGGAACCGACCGATGAAGATCTGCTGCAACGGTTCTGCATGGCCGACGATGGACAGGCCTACGAAGTGCTTGTGCGGCGATATGAGCGGGAACTCTTCAATTATCTCCGGCGGTACCTCGGTAGTGCCGAAATGGCCGAGGATGTTTTCCAGGCAACTTTTCTGCAGGTGCATCTCAAGCGTGAACAGTTTGAGCAGGGGCGGCGGTTCCGACCCTGGCTCTACACGATCGCGACCAATCAGGCGATCGATGCCCAGCGACGGAATCGCCGGCATCGGATGGTCAGTCTTGATCAGAAGACCGGCGATGAAGAACTGGGTGGGCTGATGGAGATTGTCTCGGCCGAAGGGCCGACAGCGATCGAACAGCTAGAAGATGAGGAGGCCAGGGAATGGGTGCGGACAGCGGTGGAGGATCTGCCGGAGACGCTGCGGGCAGCACTGGTACTGGTCTACCATCAAGGCCTGAAATATCGCGAGGCGGCGGATGTCCTCGGCATTCCGGTCGGCACCGTCAAGAGTCGGCTGCATGCGGCCCTGCTCAAGCTCAATCAGGCCTGGTCAACCTCAGGCAGCGCGGAGTTGCGACCATGAATGCACCGTTCACGAGAGCCAATCAGATGAGCGGTGCCCGCAGCCGCCGGGCAGTTGAAGATGGGAGGGGCAGCTCATGCGTCACGATCTGATCGGCTATCTGCTCGATAGCCTTGACGAAGACGAACGGCTGTCGATTGAGGCGGCCCGACAAGATCCCGAGATGGCGGCAACGATTGATCAGCAGCTGGGGGTGCTCCGGCGGGTGCTCCGGCCGTTGGAGCAGGAACGGCAGCCGTTGGCTGCCCCGGTTGGCCTTGCGGAGCGGACGCTGGCTGCGGTGCGGCAGGCCAAGGGCCCTGTGCTCACCCCGCGTGATGAGCCGGTTGTGCCGCTACGGCCCCGGGTCTGGGTCGACCGGTTCATCATGGCGGCAGCGGCAGTGGCGGCCGTCGTGCTCCTGGCACCGCTGGTATTTGAGGCGGTTCAGGATGCCCGTGCCCTCCGGGCAGAGCGAAACCTCCAGCGCGTCGGCACAGCGCTTCAGGGCTATGCCGAATCGAAACGGGTCTTCCCGACGCCCCCCGGCGACGGGCCGCTGTCGCGGGCGGGCTTGTTTGCCCCCACGCTTGTCTCCGAGCAGCGAATCAAGCCGGACGACGGCCTGCTCGTCTATCCCGGTTCAACGCTTTCCCGCGAGGGTGGTTTCCGGATTCCCAACCGAGAGGAAGTCGAGGCGGCCGTCGGAACCGATGATTTTGATCGACTCGTGGAACGCATGAGCGGCGATTACGGCTACACCCTCGGCCACCGGGATGCGACCGGTGCCCTGCAGCCGATCCGCGACCTCCGGCGGGGCCATCATCCGCTGATGGCCGATGCCCCTGACGCCAAGGGGCAACGCAGCGGCAATCATCCGGAAGGGGCTCATCACATTCTCTATGAAGACGGGCGGGTCAAAACGATTTGGATTACGGGCGACGACCTCGACCCGCTGCATCGTGACGACCACCTCTATCGCAACCACGACGGCAAAATTGCCGCCGGCACCGACGCCGAAGACGCGGTGATCGGCGACTCACACCACCAGCCGTAGGGGAGGGGCGTCACACGTGCTGCCTGTCCGGTCGCTTCCGCTCCCGGCTTCCTGTGGGCAACT